>JABDJB010000035.1 GCA_013003425.1 Gammaproteobacteria bacterium
GCGACAGGTTCCTGTGGGAGCGGCTTCCAGCCGCGCCGACCTGCGACAGGTTCCTGTGGGAGCGGCTTCCAGCCGCGCCGACCTGCGACAGGTTCCTGTGGGAGCGGCTTCCAGCCGCGCCGACTTGCGACAGGTTCCTGTGGGAGCGGCTTCCAGCCGCGACGACCTGCGACAGGTTCCTGTGGGAGCGGCTTCCAGCCGCGCCGACTTGCGACAGGTTCCTGTGGGAGCGGCTTCCAGCCGCGACTGCCAGGAACGATGGTTAGCCGCAGTCCTGCAAGACAGTATTCCTTGCCAGTTCCGGCTCCCGGGCTCGCAGTCGCTGACAGGAAACACTGTATTCTCTCCCGCCGCACTGTTACCGACCTGAGAGGCTGTTCGCCGCGGTATTAAGATGGTGCTGTGTGGCAACCAGCGTCGCGGCTGATGATGGGTTGGCAGGGTAGAAGAAGTCGAACCGGCCGGAGCCGGTTCGACGATTACTGATTTGCGATTGTTGCTTACAGGAAATGTACGATCGCAAAAATGACCGCGGTCAGCGCCAGGCTGCTGTGGATCACGCCGACGACTGATTTCATCGGTCCGACTTTGCCGACGATCGCGTTGGCTTCAAGTACCAGTATCACGATGAGGGCGAGCATAAAGCCCAGGTCTGAGAAACTCGGTGCCTGGAAGCCGGCCATGCTGAAGGCGCCATGTTTGGAGCCGAGCATGCCGAACAGCATCGGGCCCGAAAACAACGTATTAGTGCGGGAGGCGAGCAGCGCTTTCGGCCCGGCTTTGCCGGCATCGCCTTCGTTTATGCCAATGACAATTTTCTGTGCCGGCCAGATGATCAGCCATACGTTGAGGAACATGAATATGCCCATCAGTGCGCCGAGCAGGATGTATTGGTTGGCACCCTTGCCGAGCGTCCACAGCAGGTAGACACCGGTCAGGAAGGTGAACATGGCACCCCAGCGGAACCACCACAATGCACGTGGCACCAGCTTCTTGGTGGCATCGGCCTTGGCGCCGGCATCAGCCTCGGCGAAGTACGAGCCCTGTACGAAATTGAAGTAGTACAGCAAGCCAATCCAGGTGATGCCGAACAGGACGTGTCCCCAACGGAACAGAAAATCGATCAGCGCCATCATCATCATTCCCCTTTTGGATGAGTGCAGGCACAGAACAGACGTTGTGCCCGTAGTTCGGGGCGAAAGTTTACCCTAACGGTTTTGGTTGCGCAGTAATTCGTCCAGCCCGGCGCCGGCCGTGCAGGTATGGCCGCGGCACAGATAGGCGAAAATTTCGCCACGTGGCTCGCGTAGCGCCAGTCCGTCAGGCAGGTTTTTTGCGTCGGCCGGTATTGCATAGCACAAACGGTCGGGGCGATAGTCGGAGCGGAGTTGCTGCTGCCAGTGATCCAGTTTTTCCGCGCTGCCGCGCAGCACCAGGATCTCGGGTGGCTGCAGGAAACCTGCCAGCGCATTGACCAGGCTGGCATGCGCCTGCGGATGGTGGCGCATCAGGTCCCAGCCGGCGCGCAGCGTGCGTTCGGCCGCTTCCAGGTATCTTGTTTCGCCGACCAGGTAGCCCAGGCGCAGCAAGCCGCGCGCGGCGACGCCGTTTCCTGCGGGTGTTGCCTGATCGTTCAGCGGGCGGGCGCGATGGAACAGCGCCTCATGATCATCGGCGGTGAAAAAGAAGCCGCCGCGCTCGCCGTCTTCAAAATGTGTCAGCAATAGCTCGGCCAGCGCCAGTGCGAAATTCAGATCTTCGCTGCGCCAGCGGTATTGCAGCAGCTCCAGCAGCGCGTCGATCAGGAAAGCGTGATCATCAAGATAAGCGGGCAGGTTCGCTGTTTCGTCCTTCCATGAGGCAAGCAGACGACCATCGCGCCACAATTCACGACGAATGAAATCAACCGCGCTGGTGGCGGCATCAGCATATGCCGGCTCATCGAGGCTGCGTGCAGCGATGGCCAGCCCGCGGATCATCAGAGCGTTACAGCCGGTAAGGATCTTTTCGTCGCGGTCCGGGCGAACGCGTTGCTCGCGCGCGGCAAGCAGCGCGGCGCGGGCGCGGTCAATGCCTTCGCGGTCTGCTTCTTCGACGGCTTGCGCCTGCCACAAGTGATGCTGTCCCTCAAAATTCGGTTCGTCATCGAGGCCGAAATGCGCTGCCACGTCGGGCCAGTCATCGTTGCCGACAATCTGCCTGGCCTCATCGCCCTGCCAGACGTAATACCGGCCTTCCTCGCCCTCGGAATCGGCATCGAGCGTGGCATAAAAGCCGCCGTTGTCCGACCGCATGTCGCGTAGTACCCAGTCGGCCGTTTCGCGCGCCGTGCGTTGAAACAGCGGCTGGCCGGTGGCCTGCCAGGCCCGCGCACATAGCGCCAGCAGCAAGCCGTTGTCGTAGAGCATTTTTTCAAAGTGTGGTATGCGCCACTTTGCATCGACCGAGTAACGATAAAAGCCGCCACCGAGCTGGTCGTAAATGCCACCACGCGCCATTTGTTCCAGCGTAAACACGGCCATGTGCAGCGCGCGCACGTCGGGCTGGTCATCATCGCGGGTTGTGGACCAGTGTTGCAGCAGCCGTTCGATGCTTGTCGGTTGCGGGAACTTCGGTGCGTCGCCGAATCCGCCGTTGTGCGGGTCGAAGGCCTGCTCCAGCTCACGTCGCGCAGCAGTCAGCGGTGTGTCATCGAGCTGACCGGTCGTGGCATCAGTGTTGTCAATCTGTTTGAACGCATCGGCCATGGACGACTTCTGCTGGCCGATTTCAATGCTGTGATCGCGGTAAAACCCGGCCGCCTTGCGCAGCAGCTCCGGAAAACCGGGCATGCCCTGGCGCGGCTGCGGCGGAAAGTAGGTGCCGGCAAAAAACGGCAGTTTGTCATCTGGATCGATAAATACTGTCAGCGGCCAGCCTCCGGGCCGTTGCGCCAGCAGCTGGTGTGCCGTCTGGTACAGTTGGTCGAGATCGGGCCGCTCTTCACGATCTACCTTCACGTTGACGAATAACTCGTTCATCACCGCTGCGATTTCGTCGTTCTCAAACGACTCGTGCGCCATCACATGACACCAGTGACAGGCGGAATAACCGATGGAAAGCAGCACCGGTTTTCCCGCAGCGCGGGCGGTTGCAAAAGCAGTATCGTCCCAGGGGTGCCAGTCGACCGGATTATCGGCATGCTGCTGCAGGTATGGGCTGGTTTCGCCAGCGAGGCGGTTGTTGGGGTTTGCGGGCATAATCAGCACTATACATTTGGATTTTGCAATGAGCGACCAGCACCAGGACCGGCTGCGGCCACTACGATTGAAGCGACGCGAAGGCCGGCGCCTGCGCGCCGGCCATCTGTGGGTATTCAGCAACGAGATCGACACAGACAGCACACCGCTGCGATTGTTCGAGCCAGGTGATGCTGTTGCCATCCGCGCGGCCGACGGACGTTTTATCGCCAGCGGCTACGTCAATCCGCACTCGCTGATTGCCGCGCGGATTTTGAGCCGCGACCAGAAAATAGTGCCCGGCAAATCGTTGCTTATTCACCGGCTGAAAATTGCACTGTCGCTGCGCGAACGTATCTTCGATCATCCCTGTTACCGGCTGGCGTTTGGCGAGGGCGACCTGCTGCCGGGTCTGGTGGTCGACCGGCATGGCGATGTACTGGTAGCGCAGCTGACCACAGCGGGTATGGAACGAATGAAGGATGACGTACTGGAAGCGCTGCGCAAGGTGCTGCGGCCAGCCGGTGTGTTGTGGAAAAATGATTCTCCTGTGCGTGAGCTGGAGGGGCTGGAGCGCTACGTCGAGCCGGCCTGGGGCGAGGTACCGGAAACGGTAGAGATTCGCGAGGGCAGGGCGCGATTCGAGGTGCCGCTGGCGGGCGGGCAGAAAACCGGTTTCTATTACGACCAGCGACTGAATCGTGAACGGCTGCGGCCTTATGTGCGCGATGCCGATGTGCTGGACGTGTTCTCCTACGTCGGAGCGTTTGGCGTGCACTGCATGAAGCATGGAGCAGCGAGCGTGACGTGTGTCGATTCCTCGGCAACGGCGCTGGAGTACGCAAAGAAAAACGCGCGCACGAATCGCGTGCGAATCGACACGCTGAAGGGCGATGCCGTCGACGTGCTGGCCGGCCTGCGCCGGGAGAGATGCAAATTCGACGTAGTAATTCTTGACCCGCCAGCCTACATAAAGCGCAAAAAAGATATTGACGCCGGACGCGAAGCATATCGCCGGATTATTCAGGCTGGTATGCAGCTGATCGGTCGTGAGGGTTACGTGCTGGTGTGTTCGTGTTCTGCGCACATGGCCGAAGATGAATTGTTGCGCCTGGTGCAGCACAGTGCGCGTCACCTGGATCGTCACGCGCAGTTAATTGAAGCCGGTGGCCAGGGGCCGGATCACCCGGTGCATCCGGCAATACCCGAAACGAGATATCTCAAGGCGCTGCTGTGTCGGATTACCCGGCAGCGGTGATACACTGCGCGCTATCGTGATCCGTTACCCCGACATTGACAAAGTAGCCGTCTCACTGGGCCCGCTGCAGGTGCACTGGTACGGTCTGATGTACGTGTTCGGTTTCATCACGGCATTCATGTTGCTGCGTTACCGGGCCAACAGGGAAAATTCAGGCTGGAGCAAAGAGGCACCGGAAGACCTGGTGTTTTTCGGCATGATCGGGCTGTTTGTCGGCGCGCGACTGTTCTACATGTTTGTGTACGGCTTCGATCAGCTCAAAGAGAATCCGCTGAGCATTTTGAAAGTGTGGGAAGGCGGCATGTCTTTCCATGGCGGGTTGATCGGCGTGATGGTGGCGATGTGGTGGTACGCGCGTAAACACCAGCGTGGCTTTTTCGAGATCACCGATTTTCTCGTTCCAGCTATTCCCCCGGGATTGTTTTTTGGCCGGATGGGTAACTTCATCAACGGCGAACTGTGGGGCAAGACTACGGATGTGCCGTGGGCCTTCTACTACGATGGCACCGCGCGCGAGGACGTTGCAGCAGCTTTTGCCGATGGCCAGGCGCGCCATCCGTCGCAGCTTTACGAGGCCGGTCTCGAGGGCCTGGTGCTGTTCCTTATATTATGGGCGTATTCCTCAAAGCGGCGGCCCACCATGGCGGTGTCCGGTATGTTCCTGTTTTTATATGGGATATTCCGTTTTATTGTCGAATTCATCCGGCTGCCGGACAGCCACATGGGCGAGGGCGGCTACCTGGCATTTGGCTGGCTGACCACCGGTCAGTTGCTCACAGCGCCGATGGTCCTGCTCGGGCTTGCGCTGATCGTTATTGCATACCGTCGCGGCGCTGCACCGCTGCAAGCTGAAAGCAAGACCACATGAAACAGTATCTGGACCTGATGCAACACGTGCTGGAAAACGGCACTGAAAAAACTGACCGCACCGGCACCGGAACGCTGGCAGTGTTTGGTCACCAGATGCGCTTTGACCTGCACGATGGTTTTCCACTGGTTACCACAAAAAAACTGCATCTGCGCTCGATTGTTCACGAGCTGCTGTGGTTCCTGCGTGGCGAGACCAATATCGACTACCTCAAGCGTAATGGCGTGAGCATCTGGGATGAATGGGCCGACGAAAACGGCGACCTCGGCCCCGTCTATGGCGCGCAGTGGCGTTCGTGGCCGGCACGCAACGGTGAGCACATCGACCAGATCGAGCGCGTAGTCTCCCAGCTGCGCACCCAGCCTGACTCGCGTCGGATCATTGTCAGCGCGTGGAACGTGGCTGACCTGGATCGCATGGCTTTGTCGCCATGTCACGCACTGTTCCAGTTCTATGTTGCTGACGGACGGCTTTCGTGTCAGCTCTACCAGCGTAGTGCCGATATTTTTCTCGGAGTGCCATTCAATATCGCGTCGTATTCATTGCTGACCTGCATGCTGGCGCAGCAGTGCGAACTCGAGCCGGGCGAGTTCATCTGGACCGGTGGCGACTGTCACCTGTACAGCAATCACATTGAGCAGGCCAACGAGCAGCTGGCACGCAATCCTTTGCCGCCCCCGCGGCTGGTGATCGAGCGTAAGCCGGCGAGTATTTACGAATACCGCTACGAGGACTTTGTCATCGAGGGTTACCAGTCGCATCCGGCTATCAGGGCGGCCGTGGCGGTCTGATTGGCCTGCGCCGACAACAAGACGCTTTCCATTATTGTTGCCATGACCCACGAGCGGGTCATTGGCCGCGACGGTGGACTGCCCTGGCACCTTCCGGCAGACCTTGGTCACTTCAAGACAACCACAATGGGCAAGCCCATCGTGATGGGTCGCAAAACCTACGAGTCGATCGCTAAGCCCCTGCCCGGACGCCAGAACATTGTGGTCACCCGCAACCCGGACTGGGACGCTGCCGGCGTCACCGCTGTAAATTCGCTCGATGCAGCGATTGCTGCCTGCGGCGAGGCGTCGGAGATCATGATCATCGGTGGCGCGCAGCTCTACGCCGCCGCGTTGTCGCGCGCCGATCGCATGCATATCACCTATGTAGGGCAATCCATCGAAGGTGACACTCATTTCCCGGATATCGACCGGTCAGCATGGCGCATGGTCGAACGCAGCGCGACGCAGTTTCACGGTGGTATCCCGTTTTTCTTTTCCCGCTGGCAGCGCCGGACCGCAACCGTGGCAACCGAGCACAGGAGATCATGATGAATCGAAGCCTGGCTGACTGGCTGGTGCTTGTCCCCGGAGCTGTCCTGCTGATGTACCTGGTGTATGCGCAGGCGATCCCCGCGTTTGACTACGAACTGGGGGTGCGCATGGGCACGCAGGAATCGGCGCAGCAGATAACCCGGGTGGGCGCCGCGTTCTGGTACGGATTCGCATTTGCCGATCTGGTGATTTACATCCCGCTGCTGCTCGCCGGTCTGTATGGCTATTGGCGCGGCAGCGGATGGTGTTTACCGGTCATCGGCGCCGCGCTGGGCATCACCGCATACTGGCCGATCGTTGTACTTGCCGCTGCCGTCGATGCGCGTGGCGTGCCCGGCTGGCAGATCGCAGAGGCGCCTTACTGGGTCGTGTTGCTGCCAGTCTTTCTCTGGGCCCTGTGGTCACTGTGGCAGGTCACGTCTGACGGACGAAATGACGGGGTTTCTGAAACGGTTTAGTTGCCGGCGCTGTTGCGGCGACGGGGCCTTGGCTTTCAGCAATAAAAAAAGCGGCCCGGAGGCCGCTTTCTTCAAGCACCAGGGTTTGGCGCCTGGCCGGCTCAGGCTGCTTCGAGCTTGTCGGCGGCGAGTTTGCCGCGCTCGGTGACAACTTCGTAGCTGACCCGCTGGCCTTCGTTCAGCGTATCCATGCCTGCGCGTTGAACGGCGCTGACGTGTACAAATACGTCTTTGCTGCCGTCTTCCGGCGCGATGAACCCAAAACCCTTGGTGGGGTTGAAAAATTTAACTGTTCCAATAGCCATTCTGGCCTCCATATCAAAATCGCGCGCTAATCGGGCGCGTAACGAACAACTCAGAAGGGTAGTCTTTGAAACGTGCCCGGAACCGGGCGGTAGCAGGGAGGCATCCATAACGTAAGTCGCGCGAGGATAATGCCTCATTGGCGGCCGGAATTCAATGCATTTTTGTCAGGAATTGCAATCGCATGGATCCCCCGGGCGTCTCTACAGCCGGGCGTCAATCAGCTCACCGGCCTGGTTGTAGTCGATATGGTCGAGGCTGGCGGCGTCGCCGATCAGTTCGTCAAGGATGCCCTGCTGGATTACGCCACGGCGCCTGGCCTCGGCATAGGGGACATGGTGGAACATCACCAGGGAATAGCGCGGGACGAAGGCCTCGGGGAAACGCCGCTCCAGTTCCCAGGCGAGCTGTTTTTTCAGGTGAAAACGGGGGTCGCGGACGGTGTCGCGCATCTCTATGTAGTTCTCCAGCGCCATAGCTGCAATGGCGTCGGCATTGGGCTTGCGGCGTTCCTCGAACTCGGCAAACACCCGCTCCCAGCCGCGCGGGCCTGGCGCGCCCATCGTCTCCAGGCACTGGTCGAGTTCGAAGCAGTCCTCGAAGGCGCAGTTCATGCCCTGGCCGTGGAACGGCACGATGCCATGTGCCGCGTCGCCCAGCAGGAGGAAGCGGCCGCCGACGCGCCACGGCTGGCAGTAAATTGTGCCCATGGCCCCGGTCGGGTTAGCGAAAAAGTCAGTGGCAAGCTCGGGCATCAGCTCCAGTGCGTCCGGGAACTGTTCGCGGAAAAAGGCCTCGACCGCATCGGCATCGGTCAGTGAGGAAAAGCCGGGCTCCCCCTCCCGTGCCAGAAACAGGGTTACCGTGAAACTGCCGTCGAGGTTGGGCAGCGCGATCAGCATGTAGTCACCGCGCGGCCAGATATGCAGCGCGTTGGCGTCGATGCGATGCCCGCCGGACTCCGCTGCCGGTATTTCCAGTTCCTTGTAGGCGTGTTCGAGATAATCCTCGCGCGAGCTGTAGCCGGGCAGTTTTGACATCTGCCGGCGCACGATGGAGCCGGCGCCGTCGGCCGCAATCACGGGTGTGCGTTCCAGCACGTACTGGCGGCCGCTGTCGCTTTCCTTCATACGCACACTGCCGCTGCAAAGATCAGCCGCCATGACGCGATGGCCAAAATGGAAGTTCACCCCGTACTGGTGTTCTGCGGTATTGAGCAGCAGCTCATTCAGCCCGCCGCGCGAGATCGAATAGATTACTTCGTCGTCTGTCTTGCCATAGGGCTGCAATGCCTGCTGCCCGTCCACGGCGTGCAGCATGCGCCCGCGCATGGTGATGACCAGTTCCCTGACAGCTTTGTACAGCCCGACTTCGCGCAGCGCGCGGATGCCACGGTTGGCCAGCGCCAGGTTGATCGAGCGTCCGGCCGGGATTTCTGTGCTGCGCATGTCCGGGCGCGCCTCGTAAACGTCAACTTCGTAGCCGCGGCGTGCCAGGTAGACTGCCAGGAGTGAGCCCGCCAGACCTGCACCGAGGATAGTGACGCGTTCGCGGCTCATGCCGTCAACAGTTCCTCGAGGATTTGAACAAAGTGATAGACGTCGGTGTAGCGGTTGTACAGAGGTACCGGGGCGACGCGGATGACGTCCGGCTCGCGCCAGTCGCACAGTACGCCACGCTCAACCAGTTTTTCCTGCGTATCCTTGCCAAGTTCAGGCTGGCGCAGTCGCAGCGACAGCTGGCAGCCGCGTGCATGTTCCGGCGTGATGACCTCGATATGCCGGTCAAGCTTTTGCGCTATAAGCCATGCGAGGTAACCGGTCAAAGCGTTTGATTTATTTAATAAAGCCTGCATGCCAACCTGGTCAAAAATCTCCAGCGAGGCAAGCACCGGAGCCATCGAAAGGATCGGCGGGTTGCTGATCTGCCAGCCCTCGGCGCCGGGTATGGGATTGAAATCCGGGCCCATGCGGAAGCGGCTGGACTTGTCGTGGCCCCACCAGCCGGCGAAGCGCGGCAGCGACTTGTCGCTGGCATAGCGTTCGTGTACGTAGGCGCCGGCAATGGCGCCGGGACCGGCATTGAGATATTTGTAGGTGCACCAGGCGGCAAAATCGACGTTCCAGTCGTGCAGCGCCAGTTCGATGTTGCCGGCAGCATGGGCCAGATCGAAACCGACCTTGCAGCCCTGCTGCCGGGCGAGTTTTGTAATCGCTGCCATGTCCAGAACCTGGCCGGAGTAATACTGCACGCCAGGCAGCAGGATCAGCGCAATCTCCCTGCCGTGCTGTTCGATGGTGTCGGCAATATCTTCGTCACGCAGGTGATGCTCATTGGCACGCGGCGCGATCTCGATCAGGTGTTCGGCAGGATCCAGCCCATGAAAGCGCAGCTGCGACACGACGGCATAACGATCAGAGGGAAAAGCGGGTTTCTCAATCAGGATCCTGGTACGAGTGCCGGCCGGGCGATAAAAGCTGACCATCAGCAGGTGCAGGTTGACCGTCAGCGTGTTCATGCACACCACTTCCGTCTCGCCGGCACCGACCAGCCGTCCGCTCAGGCCGGTGAGCTGTTCGTGATAGGGCATCCACGGTCGGCGGCCGTGAAAATGGCCTTCAACGCCAAACTTTGCCCAGTCTTCCAGTTCCTCGACCACGTACAGGCCGGCGCGTACCGGCTGCAAGCCGAGCGAGTTGCCCGCGAGGTAGATGGTCTTTGTGCCCTGGGTGTCGAGCGGGAAATGAAACTGCTCACGGTACGCAGCAAGTGCATCGTGACGGTCCTGTGCCTGCGCCCAGGCAATGTGGTCGCGGTAATCAGTCACGGCTCACCCGGTGCAGCAGAGGGCGGCTTGGTGCAGCATCGCTGACGAATGGCGCAATCTGCAGGTCGAGCAAATACAGGCCGTCGACGACTTCATCCGGCACAAAAACCAGTTCAGTAATGGTTGCCTGGGGCCGGGACGCGTTCTCGATCGAGCGGCTGCCGGGTGGCAGGCCCCAGAAGGCGCGGTGGGCAGCCAGCCGATCATCGTCGAGCCGGTCGACCGACGGAGTGTCGACCAGCAGATGCTGCACGCCTCGCTCGACCAGAAGGTCCATAGCATCAATGCTGAAATAGGGCGTGCTCCCGGAGCGCCATTCTCGTTCGCGCTTGTCACTGTCATTGGGCAGCGTGCGTATCACCAGCGCATCGGGCGCATCACCGAGCAGCGGTTCCAGCGCGGCTCGCGTGATCAGCCGGTCCGGCTTGTGAGCATGCAAAGTCGCCGTTTCGCCCGGATTTTGCACTGGCTCTACAGTGACTACTGCTGCGACGTAGAGCGGTGCGGTAGCCAGCGTGTTTACCGCAACGCGCTCGGTCGTCAGATGACCGACGCACTCGGTATGGGTGCCATTACAGTGCGGGATGAAATCGACATGGTCAGCGTTACAGCTGCCGCCCAGGCGCGTGTCGCCGATGAAGTCGCCGGCATGCATCGGCCGGGCGCTGGCAGATTCGGCGCCAAAAAATCCTGGCTGCGGCCCGTCGAACCGCAACGGTATTGATATGTCTGCCGGCGTGCCGGATGCCGCAAAGTCCTGGCCGTTGTGGTGTAGCACTATCTTGCTCAAAGGAAGCGCTCCTGGTCGAGATTCAGCCAGCGCAGCGCGGTGCCGTGCAGCAGCCGGGCGCGCACGTCCTTGCTCAGCGCCATCGCATCAATCATCGCGCCGGGGCGGTGCTCGCCCAGCGGAAACGGGTAATCGCTGCCCAGCGCAATGTTTTCGGCGCCCATCAGCTTGATCATGTAATCGAGCACATTCGGGTCGTGCACCAGCGAATCGACGACAAAACGTCCCAGGTATTCGCGCGGGTTGGTGGTGTTGTTCACCGCCACCAGGTCGGGTCGCACGTTGTAGCCGTGCTCGATACGGCCGAGCGAGGCCGGAAAGCTGCCGCCGCCATGGGCGAAGGCGATACGCAGGTTCGGCAGCCGTTCGAAAACGCCGCCAAAAATCATCGAGCAGATCGACAGCGCGGTCTCGGCCGGCATCCCGACGAGCCATGGCAGCCAGTAGCGGCTCATGCGGTCGCGGCCAAGCATTTCCCACGGGTGGACAAAAATGGCCGCGCCGAGTTCGGCGGCCGCGGCAAAAAACGGAAACAGCGAAGGATCGTCGAGGTTGTAGCCATTAACATGCGTGCCGATTTCTATGCCTGCCAGGCCGAGTTCGTTGACGCAGCGTTCCATCTCGCGAATTGCCAGGTCGGCATCCTGCATCGGTACCGTGCCCAGTCCGACAAAGCGTTTTGGCTGCTCGCTCACCAGCCCGGCGATGTGGTCATTCAGCAACTTCGACAGGTCCAGCGTGTCTTCCGGGCGCGCCCAGTAGGAAAACATAATTGGCACTGTGGACAGCACCTGTACGTGAACACCGGTTTCGTCGCATTCGCGCAGGCGTTCGGCCGGATCCCATGTGTTTTGCTTTACTTCACGGAAAAACTTGCCGTCGCTGAGCATGTGGGCGCAGCCGGGGCCCTTGTGTTCCAGCGCCACGAACCCGCCATAGCCATAGCGCTCCTTCAGGTCCGGCCAGTTTTCCGGCAGGACATGGGTATGGATATCGATGCGCAACAGCCCGGATAGCGCCATGATCAGGACTCGGGACGCTCCATCACGTCACCGCAGCGTTGGCAGGTGCGATGTTCGCGATTCGAGAAAAATCGTTCGAACAGCGGCGGTAGCTGGGTGACGATGTTTTCCAGCTGCAGGTATTCCTCGTAGAGCAGCTCGTTGCAGTTTTCGCAGTACCACATGAAGCCGTCCTTTTCTCCGGGGCGCCGCTGCCTTTCAATGACCAGACCGGCAGTATCGGCGAAGCGCTGTGGCGAGTGCGGGATACGTGGCGGAAGCAGGAAGATCTCGCCCTCCCTGATCGGGATGTCGACGGCTTTGCCATCCTGCATGGTTTTAAGCAGCATTTCGCCTTCGAGCTGGTAGAAAAATTCCTCGCCCTCGTCGTAGTGATAGTCCTTACGCGAGTTTGGTCCACCGACAACCATGACGATAAATTCTGCATCCTCGTACACCTGCTGGTTGCAAACCGGCGGTCGCAGCAGGTTGCGATGTTCGTCGATCCACTGCATCAGGTTGAACGGTGCCTTTACAGCTTTCATGCCTGCTCCCGGTGCCTGGTTGATAGTTGCCACGCATTTCAGCTCAATCGCAATTGGCGTCGGCAGCCGGCTGATCTCGACTGTCGTACGGCATGGCTGGTTGTCTTTGAAATACTCGGCGTAGATGCGGTTGTAGGTGTCGAAATCGCGCTCGATATCGGTCAGGAACACCGTTACGTCCACGAGGTTTTGCCAATCCGAGCCGGCTGCTTTGAGCACGCTGCGTATGTTGGCAAAAACCGAATGACACTGGGCTTCAATATCGTAATCGACGACACGGCCGTCATCGTCCAGCGTCACGCCGGGTATGCCTTCGCCATCGACCGAGCGCGGGCCGATGCCCGACAGGTACAGCAGGTCACCGACCCGGCGAGCATGCGGATATGCGCCGACCGGCGGCGGTGCGTCAGCGGCATGAATGACCCGTCTAGCCATACTGGATACAGACGTTTTTCGGCTCAGTAAAAAAGCGCATCGATTCGAAGCCGCCTTCGCGACCCATGCCGGATTGTTTCATGCCGCCCATCGGCGTGCGCAGGTCGCGCACCATCCAGGTATTGACCCAGATCAGCCCGGCCTCGATGTGTCGCGCCAGCCGCAGGCAGCGACCTACGTCGCTGCTCCAGATAGACGCAGCAAGCCCGTAGCTGGTCTGGTTGGCCAGCGCCACGGCTTCGTCCTCGCTGTCGAATGCCTGCAGCGTCGTTACCGGGCCAAAGATCTCCTCCTGGTTGGTGGCGCAGGCAGGGCCGAGCCCATCGACCACGGTCGGCGCGACAAACCAGCCGTCGGCGCAGCGTCCGGGAACCGCAACCGGTTCGCCGCCACAGAGTATCTCGCCACCCTCCCGGCGCGCCTGCTCGATACAGCCGAGGACCTTTTCCATATGGGCCTGTGAAATCAGCGCGCCCTGTTCGGTGGCCGGGTCGTTTGGGTCGCCGACTTTCAGTCGCGCAGCGCGCTGTACAAATTCGTCACGGAAGCGATCGTAGATGCTGCGTTCCACCAGGATGCGTGAACCGCACAGGCACACTTCACCCTGGTTGGTAAACGCCGCCCGCAGCGCGCCGGCCATGGTCTGGTCCCAGTCGCAGTCAGCGAATACCAGCGTCGGGTTCTTGCCACCCATCTCCAGCGACAGTTTCTTGAAGCTGCCGGCCGTAGTGCGCTGGATCTGTTCACCGGTGCGGGTGCCGCCGGTGAATGAGATGGCGGCGATTTGCGGTGCTTCAACCAGCAGCTGGCCGATCCCGGCACCGTAACCGTGCACGATGTTCAGCACGCCGGGCGGAAAATCAGCCAGATTGAGCAGGCGACTGAACAGGTAAGCCGTCATTGGCGTCAGTTCCGACGGTTTGGCCACCACCGTGTTACCGGCGGCCAGGGCCGGAGCGATTTTCCACGACAGCAGGTACAGCGGCAGGTTCCACGGCGAGATGCAGCCAATCACGCCAAGCGGTGCCCGCAGGGTGTAGTTGATCGCACCCTGTTCCATCGGGTGTGCTTCGGTGGCGAAGTGCTCAGCAGCACCGGCATAAAACCTGAGGTTGGCCGAGACTCTGGGTATATCAACCGTGGACGCCATGTGCAGTGGCTTGCCGGTATCGATCGATTCGGCTTCAGCGAACTCATCGGCCCGCTGCTCGACCAGATCGGCCAGCTTGTTCAGCAGCAGACCGCGTTGTGCGCCCGGTGTCGCCGACCAGTCCGGAAATGCCGCCTGCGCAGCAGCGAGCGCGGCGTCGAGGTCGGTGTCACCGGAGTCGGGCGCCTGTGCATAGGTGTTACCGGTTGCCGGCTCAAAAACGTCGAGCCAGTCATCGGCTGCGGGTGAGCTGACTTCGCCGTTAATGTAATTGTAGATTTTTTCCATGGTGTTACTGACTGCGGGTGCGGCCGCCGTCGACGGGCAGGTTTATTCCATTGACGTAGGCTGCTTCGTCGGAGGCAAGGAAAGCCACTGCGGCAGCGATCTCGGCCGGTTCGGCAAAGCGACCCACCGGGACTTCGGCGCGCCGCAGTTCGATGATTTCATCGACTGTTCGCTCGGCACGTTGTGCCTGGTGTGCAAAAATCTGCTGCAGGCGTTCGGTATCAGTGTAACCGGGCAGTACGTTGTTAACCGTTATGCCGTGCGGCCCCAGTTCGCGGGCCAGTGTCTTGGCCCAGCCGGCAACCGCTGCCCGGATAGTATTGGAAACACCCAGCCCGGCAATGGGTTCTTTCACCGAAGTTGAAATGATGTTGACGATGCGACCGTGCCGCACCTGTTTCATGCCAGGCAATAACGCCTGCAGCAGCACCTGGTTGGCGACGAGGTGCTGGCGAAACGCGGCGAGGTAGCTGTCCGGATCGGCCTCGGCCGCGCTGCCGGGTGGCGGACCGCCGGAATTGTTGATCAGCACCGTGTAGGGGCGCCGTCTGCTTTTCTCGCTGATCATCTTGCCAAGCGCGGTGCTGTCGGCTACATCGATGGCGACGAAATCGTGGCTGGAGGAATTGGCCAGCCCCGCGGCTACATCGTGTAGTGCACTCTCATTACGCGCCAGCAGGGTGAGGCAAAAGCCGTCTGCTGCCAGCCGCTGTGCAACGGCGGCGCCGATGCCGCGGCTTGCGCCGCAAACCAGTGCGTGCCGGTCCTCATTGCTCATTGCAGCTTCCTGCGACCCGAAAGCCCCATGTTAGCGCGACTTGCTGCCGGGAACATTCTGGTAGGCCGAGCACAGTACGGTGATGCGCTCTTTTGGCTGGTCCAGCGGCATGGCGCTGAGCCTGCCGCCCCAGACGCAGCCGCTGTCCAGTCCGTAGACGCCGGCGTCCTCTATATCGCCCAGCGTGGACCAGTGGCCGAAAATGACCGGCGCGCCGGACGTGTTACGACCGGGTACGCGGAACCAGGGCAGGTAGCCCGCAGGTTCGGTTCCTGGCGAGCCTTTAGCGTCAAGCTGCATCCTGCCGTCGGCATCACAGTAACGCAGCCGTGTCAGCGCGTTGACGATGCAGCGTAACCGTGCCGTTCCGGTCAGTGTATCGCTCCATGCTGCTGGCTCGTCACCGTACATGTCGCGAAGAAAATCATCGCACCGGTCACTGCGCAGGGTGCTTTCCACTTCGGCGGCGCAATGCAGTGTCTGGGTTATATCCCACTGTGGCAGCACGCCCGCGTGTACCATCAGGAAACCGGACTGGTAGATTGCCAGTGGACGACTGCGCAACCAGTCGGTCAGTTCATCGCAATCGGGTGCGGCCAGCACCGCACCCAGCGTGTCGCGCTTCTTCTGTTTCGCGTGTCCTGCGTGCACCGCAAGCAGGTGCAGGTCGTGGTTGCCCAACACACACAAGGCGCGTTCACCGAGTTCTTTTACCAGCCGCAGCGTAGCCAGCGAATCCGGCCCGCGATTGACCAGGTCGCCGGTAAACCACAGGCGGTCATGCTCAGGATCGAATGCCAGTTTTTCGAGGAGCTGCACGAGCGGGGTGTGGCAACCCTGGATGTCGCCAATCGCATAGTCAGTCATCGTGTATCAGTTCAGCGTGCCGGGGGCAGCCAGGGTAAATGGCGCGATCATCGCGTCAAAATCCTCGCCGTCGTCGCCACGCATGCCATAGCTGCCGTGCATCGATCCTACCGGGGTATCCAGCACCGCACCGCTGGAGTATCGAAAGGTCTCGCCGGGCGCAATACGCGGCTGTTCGCCGACTACGCCGTCGCCACGAACTTCCTGCACGTTGCCATTGGCGTCAGTGATGATCCAGTGCCGGGTCAGCAGCTGTGCCGCAGCGTCTCCCTGGTTGCTGATGCTGATGGTGTAGGAAAAGACGTATCGTTCATTGACCGGGTCCGACTGCTGGTCAATGTAGTCGGTGTCGACTTTAATCCGGAAATCGCTCATGCAGTTGTCGCCGCTTTGTTCAGCGTACGCGTACGGCAAGCACGTCACACGGTGCCGCGTGCAGAACCGTGTCTTCGGTGTAGTTGACCAGGATGGCGACACCGTGACGCTCGCGGCTGCCCAGTACGATCAGGTCGGCGTCTAAATCCTCGGCAACCTGCACGAGTTCGGCCTTGATGTTGCCCACCCGGACCAGCTGCGGAACGTCTGCCATGTCGTGCTGCTGTGCCAGCCCGGCCAGCCGTGTTTCCGCGCTGGTGCGCAGGTCGTCCGAGAGTTCCACACTGGGCAGCAATGCCTCACCCATCGGTTCGACCGGTACGTATTCGATAACGTGCAGCAGCGTCAGGCTGGCTCCGTAGCGGCCGGCGAGCTCTTTGGCACGCTGGCAGACAGCCTCGCTGTGCTCACTGAGGTCCAATGCGACCAGTATCTGTCGGTAGGTTTCCATGACCTGATTCTACCAGCCCTGCGCCTGTCAGTGACGACCCGCCTGGGCGCTGATCGAGGCAAAACCCGCCGGTGAAACCGTTTCGGGGCGTGCCTGCGGGTCGATGCCGGCAGCTTCGATGTCTGCTGCCGTTGCCAGCCCGCCCAGCGCGTTGCGCAGCGTCTTGCGGCGGTGACTGAAAGCCTCGCGCACCAATCGCGCAAACAGGGTGTGATCGTCAATGGCAAAAGGTGGTCGGGCATGCGGCACCAGCCGCACAATTGCACTGTCGACTTTCGGTGGCGGGTTGAACGCGCCGCTGCCGACATCAAACAGGTGCTCGGCCGATGCGGCTGCAGCCAGCATGACCGTCAATCGGCCATAGGTTTTGCTGCCGGGACTGGCGGTTATGCGCCGGACCACCTCGCGTTGCAGCATGAACAGCATGTCAGTGATCGCCCCGGCGCTGCCGATCAGGTGGAATAACAACGGCGTGGATATGTTGTAGGGCAGGTTGCCAAACACACGCAATCCGCTGCCAAGCGCAGCAAAATCAAATTTCAGTGCATCGCCTTCGTGTACGCGCAGTGAGTGTTCAGCGGCAAACTGTTCGCGTGTCAGGGCGGCGAGGTCCCGGTCGATCTCGATGACATCAAGGCTGCCGCTGCGTTCGAGCACGCGCCGGGTGAGGGCGCCGCGTCCGGGGCCGATTTCGACCAGCCGTTGCCCTGGTTGAGGGTCAAGGGCGTTGACGATACGTTCGATAACTGCGGGGTCATGCAGGAAGTGCTGGCCAAAGCGTTTGCGAACCGGCATGTCAGGCGCGGCGGCGGGCCAGCCTGACTGCCAGCTCGATTGCTGCGGCAAGGCTGCCTGCATCGGCTTTGCCGCTGCCTGCCAGGTCGAACGCTGTGCCGTGATCGACTGACGTTCTTACAAAGGGCAGCCCCAGGGTCACGTTGACTGCAGTGCCAAAGCCGGAATATTTCAGCACCGGCAGCCCCTGGTCGTGGTACATCGCCAGCACCGCATCGGCCTCGGCGAGGTTGCGCGGCAAGAACAGCGTGTCGGCTGGCAGCGGTCCGGTCAGACGCAGTCCCTCACCACGCAGATTTTTCAGCGTCGGCGTAATTGTTTCGATTTCCTCGTGGCCCAGTTCACCGGATTCGCCGGCATGCGGGTTGAGGCCACAAACGAGGATGTGTGGGTCAGCAATATCGAATTGCCCGGCCAGGTCGCGATGCAGCACGCGCAGGACGCTTTCCAGTCGCCGCGGCGTAATAGCGGCAGGCACCTGTGCCAGGGGCAAATGAGTCGTTGCCAGCGCCACTCGCAGGCGCTCGGTGCAGAGCATCATGACCGGTGTGATGTCGTCACCGCAGGCGGCGGCGATGAATTCGGTATGACCGCTGAAGGGCAGGCCGGACTGGCAGATAACTGCCTTGCTGACCGGAGCGGTCACGATAGCGTCGGCGTCACCGCGCAGGCAGGCTTCAGTCGCCTGCCTGATGCTGTCGACAACCCCGGCGGCATTGGCCGGATCAGGCCTGCCGGCCCGCACCGCTGCCGGAAAATGCAGCGGGCGGACCTGCAGCCGGCCGCGCTGATGCATTGTTGCGTTTTCCTCGGCGGCAAGCGTATCAACAGTTACTCGCAGGCCGGTTTCGGTTGCACGTTGCTGCAGTACATCCGGATCGCCGATAACGGTGATAGCCGCCGGCCACGGCAGCGCGGCAATCTCCAGGCAAATATCGGGACCAATCCCGGCGGGGTCGCCGGGAGTAAGGATCAGGCGGACGGCAGACTCATTCAAAAGCCGGTTCAGATTCTCTTTTCAACGTACGCTTCATTGCGCAGCTGGCGAATCCACTCCTGCGCCTGTTCCTCAAACTTCCGGGCGCGCAGCGCCTGCGCCGCCTGGTTACGCCGTTTTTCCAGCGTTGCGTCGCGTTCCCGCCTGTCCAGCAATTGCACGATGTGCCAACCAAACTGTGTCCGAAACGGCTGCGAGTACTCGTTTTTTTCCAACCCGTCGAGCTGCAGCTCGAATTCGGGAACGAACGCGCCACGGTCGATCCAGCCAAGGTCGCCGCCGTTGGCAGCGCTGCCCTTGTCATTGGAGATCTCGCGGGCAATGTCGGCAAAGTCTTCGCCGGCATTCACCCGTTCCAGGATCTGTGCCAGCTGGTCGCGAGCCTGCTCTTCGCTGATGACCTGGTTGGGCTGGATCAGGATATGGCGAGCATGACGCTGTTCCGTGACTACCTTTTCAACACCGCGTACATCTTTAAGCTTAACGATGTGAAATCCGCCGGGGCTTTCGATTGGTGCGGAAATATCGCCCGGGTCCATGGCCACCACCTGTTCGGCAAAAATGGATGGCAGCGCATTGGGCTTCAGAAACCCCAGATTGCCACGATTCGTCAGCACCGCAGGCGCATTGGAGTAGGCGATGGCAAGGGGGCCGAAGTCATCGCCGTCGGACAGTCGCTTGTGCAGATCGTCGGCTTTCTCGCGGGCTGCCGCTATTTGTTCCTCGCCGGCATCTGCCGGTGTGGCGATCAGGATATGCAGCACCTCGTACTCGATATCGTCCGCCGGGCTTTTTGCGAGAGCCTCATCGACCTCGGCACGCGTTACGAATACACGCGAGCCAACATCGCGTGCACGCAGCTGCTCCAGCACCATTTCCTCGCGCAGTTCTGCGCGGAAGCGTGCATAGTCAATTCCCTCGCGGGCCAGTGCCGCGGGCAGTTCACCTAACGTCAGGTTGTTTCGCTGCGCGACCATGGCCAGCGAACGGTTGATTTCGTCGTCGGAAATTGCCAGCTCGAGTCGATCTGCGCGCTGCAGTTGCAGTTGCTTGACGATCAGGCTTTCCAGAACCTGCGCCCTGAGCACGTCGCGCGGTGGCAGGGCGACGCCCTGTGCAGACAGGCCGAGAGTGACAGTTTCGATCTGGCGGTCCAGTTCGCTTTGCAGTACGACGCCATCATTGACGACAGCAACTATGCGATCGAGCAGCTGTCCCGAGGTGCTGAGCTCGGCGTGCGCGAAGCCGGCACTGGCCAGCCACAGGCAGAGCAGGGTGAATTTGAGAGTTTTCATCAGACTAGTTGTTGGTGCGGTAGCCAAGAATACCATCCTCCAGCAGCAAATCGGCGCGACCGCCGACGCTGGCAAGGCCCTTGAAATGAATTTGTGTAAACAATGCGGTGTCCTTTTCGCCATCGCGGTTGTTGACGAAGTTTCGCGATACGACACGCGCCACCCAGCAGCAGGTTTCGTATTCTACCCCGGCAAAACGCTCCAGAGTCGTACTGTCCTGCAAAGAGTAATTCCAGCGGCCGACCAGGTTCCAGCGTTTCGCGACCGGCCAGGCGAAGGAGAGATCGGACTGCTCCAGTTCCTCGCGGCGAAAACGGTAGGCAAGGTTGACGATGCGGCCCTCATCGGGGCGAAACTGTACTCGCACCTCGGCCTTGGACGACTGGGTTGAGTCCGGGTCCCACTGGTAGCCGACGTCGGCGTTCCATTTGCGACTGAAGTCCATTCCGACTTCAGCGATCAGGTTCGATGCATTGGCCGTTGGCGTCGCGGCGTCGGGCAGAGCCACGCCGCGTTTACTCAGGAACAGTGCCTGGCCGAACGTTGCGGTCAGGTATTCCCGGCCGTCAGCAAAGTCCAGCAGCCGCGATGTGACGCCGATACTGATCTTGTCGGTATCGCCGAGACGATCGCCACCGGTGAAGCGATTCTGGCGAAATAACTGCACGTTGTTGAAATCCGGCTCGCCGCTGTCGAATACCGGGATGTCAGACTGGTCGCGATAGGGGATATGAGTGAATTGCACCCGCGGTTCCAGCGTCTGGGTAAGCTTGCCCAGCGCGCCTACGGGCCGCTCGAATACTGCCTTGCTGTCGAGACTGACTACCGGCGCGCTGAAAGAGGGTGCCCTGGGCTCGCCCGCCTCCACGTTTGAAAGGCTGTACTGGGTGTGGCGAAACTCCACGCGTGGCGTAAAAGAAAAGCCTGGTCCGCCCATCGTCATGCTCAGGTCGGGACGCAGGTCCAGGCGTATGCCGGTAACCCCGCTGCGGCGCTGGAAATTGACCAGTTCGGCCCGCAGCCCCAGGTTCATGCCGGCGACATCGTTCCAGCTGGCATTCGCCAACAGCTGTGGCACGCGTTCATACGGGCGATTGTCTTCTGCGATCTCCGCCAGGGTCTGGAATCCCTGGGCGCGCGCCAGCAGCCGCCAGTTGCGGCCACGGTAGCGCAGGTCGCCGCGGCGCTGCAGGTACGTCGGGCTGGCCGAGCCGAGACTGCGCCCGAGATCCTCGAAGTACTGATCGTCGCTGACATGCTGGACCTGGGCATCAAGATTCCAGCCCTTGCCGAAGCGCGTCTGGTGCCTGAGCGTGGACTTTGACCGGGTGCGTCCGGCGAGGTCGTCGCCCGGCAGGTATTCGATATCGACCTGCCCGCTGGAGCGTGGCCACAGGTAACGGAACTGGGTTTCTATCTGCAGGCCACGCTTGCTCAACAGGCGAGGCGTCAGCGTCGTGTCGAGGTTTGGCCGTATGTTCCAGTAGATCGGCACGCTGATATCGGTGCCGCTGCGTTCGGAGCGGCCGAGGTCAGGTGCCAGCAAGCCGGTCTTGCGCTTGTCACTGACCGGAAAAGAAAGATATGGCGCATACAGAATCGGCACGCCCTTGAAACGCATCTGCACGTTGCGACCAACACCGACGCCTTTTTCGCGGTCGATGCGCACCTGTGGTGCCAGCAACACCCAGTCGTCCTTGTCTACCGGGCAGGTGGTATAGCTAACGCCACGCATTTCGAGGATGTTGTCGTCAGGGGTGAATATCTGCTGCGCTTCGCCACGGCCATCCTGCTGCGGCAGCTGGAACGAGGCGCTGACAAAGTTGCCGGTGGCGTCCCCGGTCTCGAATTCGCCCTGGCGGCCGGTCAGCTCGACGCGCGGATCGGCATAGCGCACGTTGCCACTGGCGCTGAGCCGGCCGGAGTCCGGGTTGTAGCTGACCTGGTCAGCAATGATCCGCCGGTCGCCGTAGCGCACCTCGACGTCGCCGGTAAACACGGAGTCCTCGCGCCGCGACAGCACGGCAAGTTCGGAGCTGACATGCACCAGCTCGTGGTCCAGTCGGGGGCTCATGCGCAGGGCAACTGATTCGGATTGGGCGCCGGCGCTGTTGTACAGCAGCGCGCAAGCCAGCAGGGAACTGGCGAGCATCAGTCGGGTGGCGGCCGGCTGGCAGAATAGGTGGTTCAATCAGACTATCCGGGACTCGACTCGGCGCGAAGCGCCGCTACAATGGCACACTTCATTCATTGCTTCAAACCACCCATCTAGTTGAATATCCCCGCAATAATACTGTCCGCGGGACGCGGCCACCGGCTGCGGCCACTGACTGACCATGTACCAAAGCCGCTGCTGCAGGTTGGTGCCGAGGTATTGCTTGGACGCCACCTGCGCGCGCTGAGTTCCTCCGGGGTTCGCCGCGTCGTCATCAATGTGGCCTGGCATGGACAACTGATCCGCCATTTTGTCGGGGACGGTACCGGTTCTGGCGTGGAAATAGCGATTTCAGACGAGGGGTCTACCGCCCTGGAGACCGGCGGAGGAATTTTCCGGGCGCTGCCGCTGCTCGGGGCAGGCCCGTTTATCAGCATCAATGCTGATGTATGGACCGATTTCGATTTTTCCGCCTTTGCGCCACCGGCCGGTGATGACCTGGCAACCCTGGTGCTGGTTGCCAACCCGGAGCACAACCCGGACGGCGATTTTGCGCTGGCCAATGACCGGGTCGTGTCAGAGGGCGAGCGCTACACATTCTCCGGCATCGCCATGCTGCGGCCGGAGCTGTTTGCCGACAGCGATGAAGGAATCTACTCCATCGTTCCGCTGTTGCGCGAGGCAATCCGCGCTGGCCGGGTGCGCGGACAGCTGCACTGTGGCGCATGGTTTGATTGCGGTGCCCCGGAGCGCCTGGCGGCCGCCCGGCACTACGCTGCCACTCATCGTAAATAGTTAATCGCGCTGCGCCGCTACTTGTACCCCTGCTTACAGGCGAGGCCGAAGTTCGCCTCCAACGATCAGCAAGTGGCAGCCGCGCTGCCGCGGCGCTGCGCATAGCGCGATGTGCATGGCGGGGGAGGGTCAGCGTCAGCGTGCTTGCTGACCTTGTCTGTTGCCGCGTGGCGAGAAAGGGAAGCTCGCCCAGGAGCCCGCAAAAAGAAAAGGCCACGTCTTGCGACGTGGCCTTTCCCACTTCTTATTCTAACTTTTTGTTAGAACTTCAGGCCGAGCGCCCGGATGATTTCCATCGTAATGTACTTCTCACCGGAGGGCAGACCCTTCTGGTTGGCGTAGCAGCGAGCAGCCTTCAGCGTGCACGGACCGATGACGCCGTCGATCTGGCAGGTCCGGTCGCGGTTCGGGCCACAGCGGCAGCAGCCGGTCTTCTGCAGGGCGGCCTGCAACGCACTGACGTTCTGGCGAGTCATGTTGACTTCGCACAGAACCGGGCGCCACTGGAGGCTTTCCTGAGAGACTTTCTTGGTCAGTGTGACGGTCTCGTATTCAGCCGGAATGGCGATACGGCGCTCCGTTGCCGGGCTGACCATTTTCTTGACCTTGACTGTGCCGTATTCGGCCGGAATGTTGATCTCGCGAGTCGAGGCCGGACGAACCAGCTTGTTCACCTTGACGGTGCGGTACTCAGCCGGGATCGGCATGGCCGTCGTGGTGGCCGGCTTGGCCAGAACACGCTTCTCAACCGTGCGGTATTCAGCCGGGACTTCGATCTTGCTAGTCGTAGCAGGCTTCACCAGAACGGTCTTCTGGATGTTCTTGTAGGTGGCCGGAACTTCAACCAGGCACATTACTTCGCCGGTGCTTTCGGTGCGGGTATCCAGAACCACGAGGTCCTTGTCGCCAAAACGCTGCACCTGGGCGGCTGCGCCACCAAAGGCAACGCCGGCACCCGTACCCTGACCTGTGGAACGCTTCCACTCGGTGCGGGCGGGGGAGTCGAGCACACGCTCGGTGACTGTCTTGTACTCAGCCGGGATTTCTACGATCTTGGTCGAAGCCGGGGTTACCAGTACACGCTCGGTAACAGTCCGGTACTCGGCCGGAACTGCGACCAGCTTCTCGCCGGCGGGCTTGACCATGACACGCTCTTCAGCCATTTCGTACTGCGCCGGAATGGTCTCCAGACGAGTTGAGGCTTCCTTGAGGAGCACGCGCTCTTCAGCCATCTGGTATTTAGCCGGAATGACTTCGATACGCTCGCTGGCATCACGCTTCAGTACGCGTTTGGATTCCGTCTCGTACTTGGCCGGAATGATGACGCGTGCATAGCACTCGCCCGGACGCGGGTTCGGCGGGAACAGGTCGGAACCTGCGCCACCGGCGGCGCTCATGCCACCCGTGCCACCGCTCATGCCGGTCTTGGCGTTGTCCAGATCGCTGGACAGGCTTGCAACCTGGCGCTCTTTGTTGCGCAGCTCAGACTCGAGCATCGAGATCTTGCGCTGCTGTTCACTAATCTTATCGGCATTGGCCGAGCTGCTCGATGCAGCTGCGGTGCTTGAGCTGCTGCTTGCGCCCTGACTGGCGCAACCGGCGAGCGTCAAAGCAAAAGCAGACACCAGCAGTACGGTAATAGCACGTACGTTCATTTTAAATCTTCCTCCGGGAATCCCAATAAAAAGAGAGGCTGAGTAGCCAGCCTGTCTCCACTTCTGGCCCGCTTCGGTCGCTCGAAAAAAAGCGTGTTGGAAGCGGCACGGGGCGTCATTATAGGGAGCGCGTCGCAGAATGCTACGGGCCCCATAACTTTTTACATTGATGGAGTTTTATGTCCCGGACGGGCGCGGTCAGACCAGGTCCTGGGCCTGCTGGTCGGCATGGTAGGAAGACCGTACCAGCGGTCCGCTGGCCACGTGGCTGAAGCCCATTTCGTAGCCGATTCGCTCGAGCTCGGCGAATTCCTCAGGTGTTACAAAACGTATAACGGGGTGATGGTGGCGGCTGGGCTGCAGGTACTGCCCGATAGTGATCATGTCGACATTATGCTCACGTAATGACTGCATTAGCTCTGCTACCTCGCCCAGTTCTTCACCCAATCCGAGCATGATGCCAGACTTGGTCGGGACCTGTGGGTGGCGCCGGCCGAACTCCGCCAGCAGCGTCAGCGAGTGGTTGATATCGGAGCCCGGTCGTACCGGCCGGTACAGCCGGGGTACCGTCTCGACGTTGTGGTTGAACACGTCCGGCGGCTGCAGGTCGAGGGCCGCCAGGGCCTGGTCCATCCGGCCGCGGAAGTCCGGCACCAGCACCTCGATCCGGGTTTCCGGGCAATCTGCGCGAACTGCGCCAATGCATTCGGCGAAATGCGCGGCGCCGCCGTCACGCAGATCATCGCGATCGACGGATGTGATGACCACGTAACGCAACTTCATGGCGGCGATGGTACGGGCGAGGTTGGCGGGCTCATCAGTATCGAGCGGAGCAGGGCGGCCATGGGCAACATCGCAGAACGTGCAACGACGGGTGCAGATATCGCCCATAATCATGAAAGTGGCCGTGCCCTTGCCAAAGCACTCGGCGATGTTCGGGCAAGTCGCTTCCTCGCAAACCGTGTACAGGCGATTCTCGCGCAGTATCTTTTTCAGATTAGCGACAGCAGGTGTTGCCGGTGACTTGACGCGCAGCCAGGGCGGCTTGCGCAGTGGCTGCGTAGTCGGTTCGATCTTTACCGGGATGCGCGCCATTTTTTCAGCAGCGGTCATTTTTCGTCCCGGTTCGAGACGCTGTCGTTGTGGTCGGTCGCTCAAGAGGCCTCGTCCAGTTCCTGTGGTGCTTCAGCGAAGCTGATATCGGGGGGCGCATTGTAGCCCAGGTTGGCCAGCAGCCGCCGCGCAAGGTCGGTGCGCACCGTTTCGGGGTTGGCAGGACCACCGATCGCGGACAGCTGGGTTACCTCCAGGCCACGAAAGCCGCAGGGGTTGATGCGCAGGAATGGTTCGAGGTCCATGTCGATATTGAAGGCCAGCCCGTGGTAGCTGCAGTCACGGCGGATACGCAGCCCGATGCTCGCTATTTTTGCGTCATCGACGTAAACACCGGGTGCATCGGCGCGGGCAGCGGCGGCGCAGCCGTAACCAGCCAGCGTCTCGACGATCGATTGCTCCAGCGCCGTCACCAGCGCCCTCACGCCGAGATCGAGCCGCTTGAGGTTGATCAGCGGGTAGACGACGAGCTGGCCAGGGCCGTGGTAGGTAACCTGGCCGCCACGATCGATGTTTATCACCGGGATGTCGCCCGGCATCAGCACGTGCGAAGCGTCAGCATTCATGCCGAGCGTATAAACCGGACGATGCTGCAGGAACCAGATTTCATCGCGCGTGGCATCGTCACGTGACCGGTTGAACTGCTGCATCCGCCGCCAGACCGGCTCGTAGTCGCGCAGCCCGAGATCACGCAGCAGCGGCACCTGGATGGTATTCACAGCGCAAACAGGACCAGCTCGGAGCCACTGAGTTCACGATAAAGCCCGTCCAGCTGTTCCTGGCTGGTCGCGTTGATAGTGAAGCTGAGGGCAAGGTAATTGCTGTCCCGGCTGAGTCGTTGGCGTAATTCGAACTCGTCATCCGGCGTATGACGCCGGACAATTGCTTCGACCGTGGTGCGAAATGCATCGGTGTTGCGACCCATCACCTTGATGGGAAACCGGCACGGGAATTCGAGCAGGGATTCAGTCATGGGACTGGCGCTGTTTATGGTACTGATACAGCTTGTATGTTTGTGCAAAAACAGTTCCGGGGCGGCCATCGCCAACGGCGCGGTCGTCAAGGGTGGTAACCGGCAGCAGTTCCCGCAGTGAACTGCACAGCCAGACCTCGTCGGCATCGCGCAGCTGTTGACGCGTGACGGTGCCAAAGCGGGCCTTTAGCCCGGCATTGCTTGCCAGCTCGAGTATAAGGTCGCGCGTAGTTCCCGGAAGTATCTCTGCGCCATCCTCGGGCGTAACGATAGCGTCGCCGAACACCGCGAACACGCTGCTGGCCGAACCTTCGGTGATGAAGTCGTCACGATACAGGATTGTCTCGGCTGCGCCGGCGTCCACGGCTTCCTGGCGCAGCAGCACGTTGGCAAGCAGCGAAACCGATTTGATGTCGCAGCGGGCCCAGCGCGAGTCCGGTCGCGTCACGGCCTTTACACCGTTGCTGATCATGCCAGGATCCAGCTGCGGCAGCGGACTGCACATGGCAAGCACGGTGGGCGCCGTGTTGGCAGGGAAGGCGTGATCCCGGTAGTCAGGTGCGCCACGCGTTATCTGGATGTAGACCGACACATCAGCAACGTCATTTTTTGCCACGATGCCGGTGATCAGCTCGTGCCAGCCGGCCGTGTCGAGCGGATCGTCGATGCGGATGGCAGCCAGACCGTTTTGTAACCGCGTAACATGACGCTGTGGCTCCAGCGGCTTGTGGTCAAAAACGGGAATGATTTCGTAGATTCCGTCGCCGTACAGAAAGCCGCGATCCAGCACGGACACCTTCGCGTCCTGCAGGCCGCAATAGCCGCCATTAAAATAAATTACGGGTAGCGGTCCGCGGGCAGTCATTCGAACCAGAGCATTACTTCATCGATCGCGCGGCGGATCAGGCTGCCACTTTCGACCGGGGCCAGCGGAAACAAGGCCGCTTTGGTAATGAGCTCATCACCGAGACTCACACGCAGCTGGCCAACCTCGCTGTCGGCGGCAAGCGGCGCCATGATGATCGATTGCAGGTCCATTTCGGCACTCAGTGATTCGTAATGGCCGCGGGGTATAGTCACAAAAATCTGTTCGCGCACGCCCAGTTCGACCTCGCGAGTGACACCCTTCCACACTTTTGCGGTTGTAATCGGTACCCCGGCTTCATAAAGCGAGTGGGTTTCGAAAAAACGAAAGCCGTAGTTGAGCAACGCCTGCGTCGCATCGGCGCGGGCCTTTTCGCTGCCGGTGCCCATGACAACGGCGACGAGGCGCGTGCCATCGCGTTCTGCGGACGCAACCAGGCAATAGCCGGCTGAATCGGTGTGCCCGGTCTTGACACCATCTACCGAATCGTCGCGCCACAGCAATGTATTGCGATTGTGCTGGGTAATGCCGTTGTAGGTGTATTCGCGTGCTGAGTACCAGCGATAGTATTCCGGGTATTCACGAATAATCGCTGCCGCAAGTATCGCGATATCGTGTGGCGTGGAAACGTGGCCGGGCGACGGCAGGCCGGTCGCGTTCGCAAAGGAGCTACTGTGCAGACCGAGCCTTTCGGCATACTGGTTCATCAGCTCGGCAAAGGTCTCTTCCGAGCCGGCAATGTGTTCAGCGAGAGCAATACTGGCATCGTTGCCCGACTGAATGATCATGCCCTGCAGTAATTCGCTGACCGCAACCCGTTTACGTTCTTCGATGAACATTCGTGAGCCCACCGCACGGTAGGCTTTGTTGCTCACTGTTACCTGTTCATCGAGTGCCAGCGTGCCGTTGGCGATTGCGCTGAATGCAATGTAGGCCGTCATCAGCTTGGTGATGCTGGCCGGCTCCAGCTGCTCGTCAGGGTTTTTGCTGGCGATCGCGTGGCCGCTGTTAAAGTCCATCAGGAAATACGCAGTGCCAGGCACCGGTGGCGGCGCCGGTACCGGTACATCGAAAGCTGATACGGGCTGCGCAATAAGGATCAGCAGCAATAAAGCGGTTCGCATAGTTGTTCCGAAAAAAAACTGTTCAGCCCGGAAGGGCGTTACTCGGTTACCAGGTGCGTGTCACTGATGCCGAGCGAATCCAGGCGGGCCATCAGGACATCATATTCCACCACGCCGGTAACCGGGCCGATCTGGACACGATAAACCGGGATCTCCTGCATGTATCCGCTGTTCACGCGGACACCGGTCAGGCCTGCATTGTACAGGCTGGCCTGCAGCCGTTGCGCATTGGCGACATCACCGAAGGCACCGACCTGTACGTAAAGACTGGTGGCCATATCGCTCTTGCGCCGCGCAGGATCCTGCACGCCTGCGGGAGGACTCGTCACCGTCGCGGGAGGGTTTGTCACCGTAGCGGGCGGGCTCGTCACCTTCGCGGGAGGGTTTGTCACCGTAGCGGGCGGGCTCGTCACCGTCGCGGGAGGGTTTGTCACCGTAGCGGGAGGAGGTGCAGGCGCTGCGGGCCGCGATGCGGCGGTAATTACCGCTGCCTCGGCCGGCGGATCGATCATCTCGACCTCGACCAGGGTAGTGCCGGCATCGACCATGCCAAGCCGCAGAGCCGCGGCATACGACAAGTCGATGAGCCGGTTTTTTACAAACGGCCCACGATCATTGACCTTGACGACGATTTCGGTGCCGTTGCGCAAATTGGTGACCCGCACCCAGGTCGGTAGCGGCAAGGTCTTGTGTGCGGCGGTGTACTGATACATGTCGTAGCGCTCGCCGTTGGCGGTTTTTCTGCCGTGAAATTTTCCGCCGTACCAGGATGCGACGCCACGTTCGCGATAGCCGGTGGCGTCTGTAATCGGGAAGTAACGTTGGCCGAGTACTTCGTATGGCGCGGTTTTTGCCGCGTTGTTTCCGGCAGGCCGTCGCGCTTCAGGCTGCGCTTCGGGCTGCGGCGGTGGCAGTGTAATCGGTGCGCCTGCGCAGCTGGCAACCAGTGCAGCACAGGTAATCAGTAAAAGTCGCACCGTCATTGCGTGTTAACCCGCATGCTGATTTCGGTGCTGAGATCACGAACCGCCATTGCGTACATAGTGCTGCGGTTGTAGCGCGTTATTACATAGAAGTTGTTGTATCCAACCCAGCGTTCGCGACCGTTTTCCTGCTCAAGCTCGAACATCAGTACCGGCATATCGTCATTAATTGCATAGCGTAAGGGAATGTCAGCCGCGCGCAGGTCGCCCGCGCGGTGAATAAGTTCAATCTTGTCGCCAAGAAATTGTGCGGCTTCAGCTTCGCCTGCTGCAACCTGTTCGGCGACCGGCTCGTTTCTGCGCCAGCCGAATTCATGCAGGTAGTTTGCAACACTGCCGATAACGTCGCGCCAGTCCTGCCACAGGTCGACCCGGCCGTCGCCGCTGCCGTCAACTGCATAGCGGCGGTAGCTGCTGGATATAAACTGCGGTGCGCCCATTGCGCCGGCATACGAACCTTGCGCCTGCAGCGGGTCGATCGCGTGTTCCCGGGTCAGTAGCAGAAACTGTTCGAGTTCGCTGCGAAAAAACTCGCTGCGTGGCGGGTAGGCAAAGGCCAGGGTAGCCAGCGCATCCAGGACGCGGTAGCCGCCCGAACGGTTGCCATAGTGTGTCTCTATACCCAGTATGGCCACGATGACGCCGGCGGGCACGCCACAGTCCGCGGCTACCTGTTCGAGGATTTCGCGATGCTCGCGCCAGAAGGCCACGCCGTCACTGATGCGGCGTTCATTAATAAACAGCCGGCGATATTCGTGCCACGGTTTAGCCTTCTCGGCCGGGCGGCTGATGGCATCGAGTATTGACTGCTTGCGTTGCGCCGCAGACACGATGTCCCGCACCCAGCCCGCATCGAGGTCGTGGCGATCCGCCACGGTGGTCACGAAGGAATCAATCTGCGGGGTATCAAAAGCAACGGACGCTGCGGGCAACAGCATGAAAGCCAGGCAGCACAGGGCGGTTTTCACGTCGATAGCAGTTTCCGATTGGTCTGGATAGACATGAGGATACCGAAACCGGCCATCAGGGTCACCATGGACGTGCCGCCATAGCTGACCAGTGGCAGCGGCACACCAACGACCGGTAACAGACCCGTTACCATGCCGGTGTTGACGAATACGTATACGAAGAAGGTCAGGCTGATCGCGCCGGCCAGCAAACGTGAAAAAGTGTTTGGTGCCTGGGCAGCTATCAGCAGGCCTCTGCCGATAATGAACACGTAGATCAACATCAGCACCAGGATACCGAGCAGCCCGAATTCCTCACCGAGGACCGCGAAGATAAAGTCGGTTGATCGTTCCGGCAGGAACTCGAGCTGGGCCTGGGTGCCGTTGTTCCAGCCTTTGCCAAAGATACCGCCTGATCCGATGGCGATATTCGACTGGATAATGTGGTAGCCGGCGCCGAGCGGGTCGCTTTCCGGGTTGAGAAAGGTCAGCACCCGCTGCTTCTGGTAGTCCTGCATGAACGCCCACAGCACGGGACCGCTGGCAAGAGCGGTCGCGCCGGCAATCAGGATCAGCCCCAGCGGCAAACCGGACAGCAGCACGACAATAATGCCGGACGCGGCGATCAGCAGTGCGGTACCGAGGTCAGGCTGCATACCTATCAGCACCGTCGGAACGCCCACCAGGATTGCCACTGCCAGCAACGGCCCAAGGGACGGCGGCAGCGGACGATGGTGCAGGTACCAGGCCCCTGCCATTGGCAGCGCAAATTTCATTATTTCTGACGGCTGGAAGCGTATTACGCCCACGTCCAGCCAGCGCTGCGCTCCTTTTCCTATATCACCGCCTACCAATACCGCGAACAGCAGCAACAGCGCGAGCAGATAGATCCACGGTGCCCACAACCGCAGGAAATGTGGCGAGATCTGTGCAACCAGGAACAGAGCCAGCAGTGAAATGCCAAAACGCACCGCCTGCTTGATAACGATTGCTGAATCCTGGCCGGAAGCGCTGTACAGCACAAACATCCCGATGATCGCAACGGCGATCAATGCCGCGAGCAATGGACCGTCAAGGTGCATTTGCCGCAATGTGCGGCCGACGATGCCAAGCGGGCGCGCATCCCTGAAGCTTTCGGCCTCGGCAAAAATCATGGCTGCGGCACCGCCCGGTCGGCAACTACACCGGCGCTGCCAATCATCCAGGCATCGAGCATTGCGCGTGCCGCAGGCGCAGCTGCCGAGGCCCCGCTGCCGGCATTTTCAATCACCACCGCCAGGGCAATCTGCGGCTCATCAATTGGCGCGAATGCTATAAACAGGGCGTGATGACGCAGGCGTTCGTCGACCAGTTCTTCATCGTATTCATCATCCTGGGCGATCGTGAATACCTGTGCGGTACCGGTTTTGCCAGCAATGCGATAGCCAAGGCCGGGGCTTATGGCCATTGCGGTTCCATGTTCGCCGTGCACAACATCGGTCATGCCGGCAATTACGGTTGCCCAGTGCCTGGCGTTCGTTACCGGAACCGGCTCAAGTTGTCGCGGCGCTTTTTCGATCAGTTCTCCGGTCAGCGGGTCACGTACCGCCCTGATGAGGTGTGGCTGGTAGCGCTTTCCACGTGCCGCGATGACTGCCGTCGCCTGCGCCAGCTGCAGCGGCGTTGTCAGCATGAAGCCCTGACCGATACCGGTTATCAGCGTCTCGCCGGGAAACCACACCTGTTCACTGCGTTCGCTGAACGCGGTTCGTTTCCACTGGCGCGATGGCATGAGACCGCTTTTCTCGCCGCGGATATCAATGCCTGTCGGCTGGCCAATGCCGAAGTAGCTCATGAACTCATGCATGCGGTCGATTCCAAGCTCGAGCGCAAGCTCATAAAAATAGACATCACATGATTGTTCGATTGCAGAATTGAGATTTATTTCGCCGTGACCCTCTTTTTTCCAGTCACGGTAACGATGATCGTCACCGGGCAGCATGAAATAGCCAGGGCAAATCAGTTCATCATGAGTACTGCGTATCGAGTAGTGCAGTGCGGCCAGCGCCAGAATTGGCTTTATTGTGGAGCCCGGTGGGTAGTGGCCGCGCAATGCGCGATTGAACAGCGGTTTGTCCGGGTCGCCGGACAGACGGTCGAACTGCGCACGTGTCAGGCCCTCGCCAAACAGGTTGGGGTCGTAGCCGGGCGAACTGACCAGCGCCAGGATGCCGCCGCTGCCGGGGTCGATCGCGACGGCTGCGCCCCGCGAACCTGCCAGGGCCTGCTCTGCCGCGCGCTGCAGGGTGGCATCGAGTGTAAGGATAATGTCGTGACCCGGGTCCGGTGTGGCGCCGGGTAACGCCTGCAATGCGCGACCCTGGGCGTTGACGATGACCTGCTGGTGGCCAACGGTGCCGTGCAGCGTTGGCTCAAAGGCCTGCTCGACGCCCACTTTGCCGATATGCGTGGTGCCGGCGTAGTCATTGTTGTCGACCCGGCGCAGGTCATCCGGGTCGATGGCGCCAACGTAGCCAACCGCATGCACGGCCAGCGTGTCGGCCGGGTAGTGGCGCGCCAGCCGGGCGCGAATATCGACGCCGGGAAAATGTGGCCGTTGCACGGCGAAGCGTGCCACCTCGTCATCGGCGAGCCGGTAACGTAAGGGCACGGCTTCGAAACGCCGCCGCTTTCTGATCTGGTTGCGAATGTCGGGCATATCTTCGGCGGCGATCAGCTGTTGCAGTTGCAGTGCTTCGATAGTGGCTTCGGGGTCGCCGGCCTGTTCCGGTATCAATTCGAGCTGGTAAGCGGGCAGGTTTTCTGCCAGCAGGATGCCGTTGCGATCGAATATCAGCCCGCGCGTTGGCGGTACCGGCTCGATACGTATCCTGTTGCCGTGCGACAACTCACGATAGTGATCAAAGTTAATGACCTGCAGAAATATGAGACGCACCAGAAGCAGTGCGATAAGCAACAAACCGACAACGCCGGCAACCATCAAACGGGTACTGAAAATGCGCTGTTCGCGCCAGTGATCTTTCAGTTGTCCGGCTCGCAATGCCATCGTTATACCGTCCGTGAGGTGTCACGCGCCTGGCGAATGCGGTGCAGTGCAGAGCTGACCAGCGGCCAGAATGCCGCGCTGCCGGGCACACTGAGCCAGCGCCGCCAGTCACTGCCAGGCTCGCCGGTCACACCGTCTACCCAGAACAGCAGGAATTCGTAAAGCGCCACCAGCATGAATACGGTCGCCGTCTGCTGGGCGATTGGAAATACCCGCACTCTCAGATGCAACTGCATCGACAAAAACGCCACTACGGTCAGCGCAAGTGCATGCTGGCCCAGCAAGACGCCGCGCAGCGTATCGAGCATCAGGCCAACCAGCCAGGCAGCGAGCAGACCGACCCGCTGCGGCTCGTACATCAGCCAGTAGATCACTACCAGCGCCAGCCACGAGGGGCGCCAGGGCTGTGCCCATCCCGGAAGCGGCACCAGGGTAAGAACCAGTCCCGCAAGTATCGACAGCAACAGCGCAGGCCACAGGCGGTCCGGGTTGCTCATCGTTCCGCCGCCTCACGTGCGTCCGGCGTGGGCACTTCGGTGGTTGACCAGACCAGTAATACCTCGCGATTGCGATTCAGGGCTGCCGCCGGTTGTGCACGCACCGTAGCAAACGGGCTGGCGGGGTCTCGCGTGATTGAGGAAATTGTTGCAACCGGGTAGCCGGGTGGAAAGTTGCCGCCCAACCCCGACGAGACCAGCAGATCGCCAACCTCAACGTCTGCATTGTTTGGCAGAAACGGCAGGCTCAGCGAAGCCGGGTCACCGGTACCAACGGCGATTGTGCGCAGTCCGTTGCGATTGATCTGCACTGGTACAGCATGGCTGGCGTCGCTTATCAGTATCGCTTCTGAACTTACCGGGCTGGTGTGCGTGATCTGACCGACAATTCCGTTTGCGTCGAGCAATGGTTGGCCGCGATACGCGCCATGCACCGTGCCCTTGTTGATGACAATATGTTGGCGCAGCGGGTCGAGATCGACCGCCATAATCTCGCTCACCAGCACGCGGTCTGCAACGCGGGCCGAGGATTCCATCAGTGCCCGCAGTCGGCGATTTTCTGCGAGTAATGACTCGAGTCGTTGCAGGCGCGCCGCGTTTTCGAGGCTGTCGGTCCGCAGTCGTTCATTTTCGGAAAGCAGCTGTCGCCTCAAGGTAAAACTCTCGCCGACCCAGTTGATGGCTACAAACGGCAGGTCAACGGCAACCCGCACCGGATGCAGCATCAGCGAAAGCGAGCTGCGTATGGCGTCGAGATGGCCGGCGCGAAAGTCCAGCATCATGAAAACGATTGCCAGCAGCACCAGCAGGCCGCAGCGGACTGCCGGCGATGGCCCGCGCAGGAACAGCGGTTTGATTTCTGTTTTTCTGAGATCGATCACTGCCGGCGTTCACCGCTGCTTGCTGCGGCGAACATATTACACTGTAACGGCTTGATTGGTGGCGAATTAGTCGAGGGCAAACATTGCCGCGCCGTGCTCGTCCATCAGTTCGAGGACGCGACCGCCGCCACGCGCAACACAGGTCAGCGGATCGTCCGCTACCACCACCGGCAGGCCGGTTTCTTCCATCAGCAGCTTGTCCAGGTCCTTCAGCATGGCGCCACCCCCGGTCAGCACTATGCCGCGCTCGGCTACATCGGCGCCGAGTTCGGGTGGTGTCTGCTCGAGCGCGCCCTTGACCGCGCCGACGATGCCCTGCAGCGGTTCCTGCAACGCCTCGAGTATCTCGTTGCTGTTGAGCGTGAAGCTGCGTGGTACGCCTTCGGAAAGGTTACGGCCTTTCACTGAAATTTCGCGTACCTCTTCACCGGGGTACGCCGATCCGATTTCGTGCTTGATGCGCTCCGCGGTTGCTTCACCAATGAGTATGCCGTAGTTGCGGCGCACATAATTTGTTATTGCTTCGTCAAACCGGTCACCACCAACGCGTACGGATGCAGCGTACACAATACCGTTGAGTGAAATGACGGCAACTTCGGAAGTGCCACCGCCGATGTCGAGTACCATTGACCCGCGTGCTTCGTGTACCGGCATGCCGGCGCCGATCGCGGCAGCCATCGGTTCCTGTATCAGGTAAACCTTGCGTGCACCGGCGCTCTCTGCCGATTCGCGAATAGCGCGTCGCTCAACTTCGGTTGCACCGTAAGGAACGCAGACGAGCACGCGTGGACTGGGGCGAAAGTAGCGACTGCCGTGCGCGCGCTTGATGAAGTACTGCAGCATCTTCTCGGTAACAACAAAGTCAGCGATGACGCCATCTTTCAATGGTCGTATCGCCGTGATGTTGCCGGGGGTGCGGCCGAGCATGTTTTTGGCTTCGATACCAACGGCCTGAATCGACTTGCCACCGCGACCCGATTCCTCACGTATCGCGACAACGGACGGCTCATTCAGAACGATTCCGCGACCGCGAACGTAGATAAGCGTATTGGCTGTCCCCAGGTCGATCGAGAGATCGTTGGAGAAGTAACCCATCAGGTTTTTAATCATGTGCAGCTGTCGACCCGCCGGTGGGTGCAAAAAACAGCTTAATCTAGCAACGGGGGCGACAATGGGCAAGGCGCAATGTATGATAGCGCGCTGCCAAATTCAGGGTTTTCAGGGGACATTCACGATGTCGCTCACACGCGAGGATGTCGAAAAAATTGCATGGCTGGCACGGCTCGAAATCGCTGATGACGAGATGTCGGGATTTGTTACGACGCTGTCCAACATCATCGAGTTTGTCGAGCAGCTGTCTGCCGCACCCACGGATGACGTGATCCCGATGGCGCACCCGCTGGACATGAGCCAGCGGTTGCGCGCCGATGAGGTGACAGAGACTGACGAGCGCGACCGCTTCCAGGGCAACGCTCCGGCCGTAGAGGCCGGCCTGTACCTGGTGCCGCGTGTAATCGAGTAATCTGATGCATACGCAGACACTTGCAGAGCTGTCGGCCGGTCTTGCCGCCGGGGATTTCAGCAGCGTTGAACTGACCCGGCATTACCTGGAGCGGGTCGGGCAGCACAACAGCCTCAATGCATTTATCACGGTGACCGCGGATCAGGCCCTTGATTCGGCGGCAGCAGCCGATGCGGCCCGCGCCAGCGGCGCGGCCGGCCCTCTCACCGGCATCCCTCTGGCGCACAAGGATATTTTCTGCACCAGCGGCGTCCTGACCAGCTGTGGCTCGAAAATACTGTCCAACTTCGTCTCGCCGTATGACGCGACCGTGGTCAGCCGCCTGGCAGACGCCGGTATGGTGATGATTGGCAAGACAAATATGGATGAGTTCGCGATGGGTTCGTCCAACGAGACCTCGTGGTACGGGCCCTGTCTCAATCCCTGGGACACGACCCGGGTGCCGGGTGGCTCATCCGGCGGTTCGGCCAGTGCCGTGGCGGCACGACTGGTTCCGGTAGCGACGGGCACCGATACCGGCGGCTCGATTCGCCAGCCCGCCGCGCTGACGGGAATTACCGGTATCAAGCCAACCTACGGGCGTGTTTCGCGCTACGGGATGATCGCCTTTGCTTCCAGTCTCGACCAGGGCGGCATACTCAGCGCCACCGCGGAAGATGCGGCAATGGTCCTGACGGCCATGGCCGGCTTCGATCGGCGCGATTCAACCAGCGTGGACGCACCGGTACCGGATTACCGTTCCGGGCTGGAAGCAGATATTTCCGGGTTGAAGATCGGCGTGCCCGGACAGTTTTTCAGCGCCGGGCTGGACCCGGCCGTGGAGCAGGTTGTGCGCAATGCGCTCGACGTGTATGTCGGGATGGGGGCGCAGCTGGTAGAAGTGGAGCTGCCCAATCTTGACCTGTCGGTGCCAACTTACTATGTGGTGGCGCCCGCCGAAGCTTCCTCGAACCTGTCGCGCTTCGACGGCGTGCGTTTTGGTTATCGCAGCGAGAGTGCAAAAAATCTGCACGAGTTGTACTGCAAGAGTCGCGGCGAGGGCTTCGGCGCCGAGGTCAAGCGCAGGATCATGACCGGTACCTATGCGCTGTCGGCGGGTTACTACGATGCCTATTACCTGAAGGCGCAAAAAGTACGGCAGCTTATTGCCGATGATTTTCGCGCAGCTTTTGACAAGGTAGATGTGATCATGGGTCCGACAGCACCGACGGTTGCTTTCGGTATTGGTGACAAGGCCGATGACCCGATCACCATGTACCTCAATGATATCTACACCATCGCCGCGAACCTGGCAGGGCTGCCCGGCATGTCGGTTCCCTGTGGCATGGCCGGTGGCCTGCCGGCCGGGCTGCAGATAATTGCGGGACATTTTGCCGAAGAGCTACTGCTGAAGGTGGCGCATCATTACCAGCGTGAAACCGACTGGCATCGCCGCATACCCGAGGGTTTCGGGGCATGACGTGGGAAGTGGTCATAGGTCTCGAGGTGCATGCGCAGCTGCGCACGGACAGCAAGATTTTTTCCGCTGCCTCAACCGAATTCGGCGCGGCACCCAACACCCAGGCGTGCGCGGTCGATCTGGGCTATCCCGGTGTGCTGCCGGTATTGAACGGTGTGGCGGCGCGTATGGCGGTAAAGTTTGGCCTGGCGGTCGACGCGAAGATTGCACCGCGCTCGGTCTTCGCCCGTAAGAACTACTTTTACCCCGACCTGCCAAAGGGCTATCAGATAAGTCAGTTCGAACTCCCGGTAGTGGAGGGCGGTCACCTCGATATCACCCTGGAAGACGGTAGTCGCAAGACAATCGGGATTACCCGGGCGCATCTGGAGGAAGACGCCGGAAAATCGCTGCACGAAGACTTCCACGGCATGACCGGTGTCGATCTCAATCGCGCCGGAACACCGCTGCTGGAAATCGTTTCGGAGCCGGACCTGCGTTCGGCTGCGGAGGCTGTCGCTTACCTGAAAAAAATGCGCACGCTGGTGCAGTACCTGGAGATCTGCGACGGCAACATGCAGGAGGGCTCGTTACGCTGTGATGCGAACGTGTCGATACGACCGGTCGGGCAGGCAGAATTTGGTACGCGCACGGAGCTAAAGAACCTCAATTCATTCCGCTTCATCGAAAAGGCAATCCTGCACGAGATCGAGCGCCAGAAAGATGTGCTCGAAGGTGGCGGCAGCGTGGTTCAGGAGACCCGCCTGTACGATTCCGACCGGGACGAGACGCGGCCCATGCGCTCAAAAGAAGAAGCAAACGACTATCGCTACTTTCCCGACCCGGACCTGTTACCGCTGATCATCGATGCGACGTTGGTCGAACAGATGAAAGCAGAGTTGCCCGAATTGCCGGCGGCGCGTCAGCAGCGATTTGTCGAGCAGTTTGGCCTGTCGCAATACGATGCCGAGGTGCTGACGGCCAGTCGCGACATGGCTGATTACTTTGAGGAAGTCGTCGATGGCACCGGTGGCGCGGCCAAGCTTGCAGCCAACTGGGTGATGGGCGAGTTGTCGGGTGCCCTGAACAAGGAGACCCTGTCAGTTGCTGCCAGCCACGTCGATGCAAAGATGCTCGCCGGCATGCTGCAGCGAATAGAGGACAAGACCATCTCGGGCAAGATTGCCAAGCAGGTCTTCGAGGCGATGTGGGCCGGTGAAGGTGATGCCGATGCCATTATCGAAGCCCGCGGCCTGCGCCAGATCACCGACAGCAGTGCAATCGGCGTAATTATCGACGAGGTGCTGGCGGCCAATCCCGGCCAGGTCGAGCAGTATCGATCCGGCAAGGACAAGGTTTTCGGCTTTTTCGTCGGCCAGGTGATGAAGGCGACCCAGGGCAAGGCGAACCCGCAGCAGGTAAACGAGCTGCTGAAAGAGAAGCTCGCCGGCTGATTGCCGGCCCCGGCCGCCCGGTCGGGACAGCCCCGGAAACCGGAACTGGCGCACATTCTGCAGTTGGCTGGCTTATGTACAATTGCCGCCATGACCTCTGCCGCTCCTTTAAATATCACTCGCGCCGGCCAGGACGATGGCGACCTGAGTGTTGCCGTGCTGCTGCCCTGTTACAACGAGGCCGCCACGATCGGAGCGGTCATTGATGATTTCCGGGCCAGCGTTCCGCGGGCCAGGGTCTACGTGTACGACAACAACTCCAGCGATGATTCTGCGGCCATTGCACGCAGTCACGGTGCCACGGTGGTGCGGGAGCGCGAGCAGGGCAAAGGTCACGTGGTACGCAGGATGTTTGCCGACATTGACGCCGATATCTACATCCTCACCGACAGCGATGCGACTTACGATGCGGCATCGGCGCCACGCATGGTGCAGATGCTGGTGGAGGAGGAGCTCGATATGGTCACGGCGCGCCGGGTCGCGACGTCGCAAAGCGCATTTCGTGCCGGCCACCGTTTTGGTAATCGTTTTCTTACCGCCCTCGTGTCCCGCAGCTTTGGCAAACCTGTGTCAGACATGTTGTCGGGCTATCGGGTGCTGTCGCGTCGCTTCGTCAAATCTTTCCCGGCACTCAGCGGCGGTTTTGAAATTGAGACCGAGCTTACTGTGCATGCGCTGGAACTTGGCATGCCGCAGGCAGAACTGGACACGCCGTATCACGAACGACCCAGTGGGAGCGACAGCAAGTTGAGCACCTGGCGCGACGGCACACGAATTCTCAGGCAGATACTGGTGCTGATAAAGGAAGAACGGCCGCTGTTCTTTTTCGCATCGATATTTGTAGTCCTCGTGCTGCTGTCGGTTGGCCTGGCAAGGCCGGTTATCGTGGAATTTCTGGCTACCGGGCTGGTGCCACGACTTCCGACCGCCGTGCTGTCAACCGGCCTGATGCTGCTGGCGTTTCTGTCGCTGGGCTGTGGCCTGATTCTCGATACCGTGACGCGCGGCCGGCGCGAGATAAAACGCCTGCACTACCTGCGGCAGCGTGGTCCGGGGGCCCGGCATCTTTCGCCGCCAGAATGACCGGGGATAAACGCGAGTCTCTTTTCCCGGCATTTGCCGTCGTTGGCATGGTCGGGTTTATCGTCGACGCTGCGGTATTCCAGTTGCTGTACTCGACGCTGGGCGGGTATGTCCTGCCGCGAATCCTGGCAACGGCGGTTGCGGTTGTGGTCACGTGGGGCCTGAACCGGCGTTTCGTTTTTCGCACTGCCGGCACAACTGGAGCTGCGAAGGAATTCGTGCGCTATGTCACCGTGCAGTCGAGTGGCATAGTCGTCAATTTTGCGGTTTATGCGCTGCTGCTGACCCTGTCAGAGGCGTTACGGCAGGTACCCGTGGCGGCCGTTGCAGTCGGGGCCCTGGTAGCGATGGTATTCAACTACCTCGGCGCACGTCACTGGGTATTCGCTAAGACAGGATGGCGCCCGTGAGTGATCGTGGCGTGGTTTTTTTCATCTGGATCGGGGCCAGTCTGCTGGCCATTGTCAGCGCCCTGCAATATACCGATGCAGCTCTGTTCGGGTCGCAATTCATTCCCGTTGGCAACGACTCTTTCTATCATGCGCGCCGGATACTGGATGCCGCATTCAGTGCGCGTGGTTTTTACCAGTTCGACAACACGATTCATGTGCCTGAGGGCAGCTGGGTCACCTGGCCCTGGGCCTACGATTACCTGCTGAGTCGGCTGGTCAGATTTGTTGCCTGGCTCAGCCCGGGTATCGCGCCGATGGCGGTGCTGGCACATGTTGCTGTGGCCTGGTTTGTTGTCAATACGGGCCTGTTCATCGCCGTGTGCCGCCAGTTGCGACTGCCGTTGCCACTGTTGGCAGTAGCAGCGCTGGCATTTGCCGGGGCGCAACTCAACCAGCAGCTGCACGGCCTTGGCACGCTGGATCATCACTTCATCGAGCAGACATTTGTTTTGCTGAGCCTGTGGCTCGGTCTGCGGTTCTTCGCGACGGGCAGCGGCGGCGCGGCCATAGCCCTCGGCAGCGTGCTCGGCCTGGCGACGGCGTTTCACAGTGCGCTGTTCATCCTGCAATTGCCGGCGCTCGCAACAGCGCTGCTGTTGTGGTGGCGTGGGTCCCTACCGGCACCCGCTGTCATGTTCAGGCTTGCTGCCGCGCTGGTTGCTACAACTTTGCTCGGATTGTTGCCTTCGGCACCCTTTGCTGACCTGCAGTTCAGTTTTACCACGCATTCCTGGTTCCACCTGTACGTGGCCGTATGCAGTGCGGTTGTGCTCGTAGCGATAGCGCTGCGGCCGTACAGTGCCCGGGCGTTTGCAGTTGTGGCTGCCGTATCCGCAGCACTGGCTGTCCCGATCGCCTCACAGGTGCTGACCGGTGCACAATTTGTATCGGCCAGCATTGACGCGGTGCTGAACGTCATCGCGGAAACAAAAAGCCCGTTTGCCCTGCTGCTCGGCAGCTGGGGTCTGAAGGGTGTGGGCAGCCTGTACAGCCTGCTGATATTCCTGGTCCCGGTCCTGCTTTTGTATTTTGCGTGGCAAGTGTGGCGGGAGAAGAACAGCCGGCAGCTGCACCTGGCTGTAAGCGCCGTGTTTTGTCTTGCGCTGATGGCGATGCAGTACCGGATGCAGTATTTCGGGTCGTGGGCAATGATACTCGGGCCGTTGTATCTGCTTGCCGCAGTAACGCAAAAGAAACAATGGCCCGGCGCGGCCGTAGCCGGTGCTGCCGCCGTCGCATACCTGTTCGCCTATATACCGGTACTGCAGACGCAACGCCTCGCTGAATTTGTCCCGGCAAACGATGTGGATTACCAGCACATAGCACCGGTATTTCCTGTGCTTGACCAGCTGTGCAGCCAGCAGCCCGGGAATGTGCTGGCCTCCATGAATGATGGTCATTACATTCGCTACCACACGTCGTGCCGGGTGATCGCAAATAACCTGCTGTTAACGCCGCAGCATTTCCAGAAGGTGGCAGAGGTAAAAAGGTTGCTGTCGTTGACGCCACAGCAGTTCGCCGATACCGAGCACCATGCAGACTATGTCCTGGTGCGTCTGAGTCGCTTGCCGGATGTGTTACAGGCATTGGCTGCCGGCGTTTCGTTTGAACGCATTGCCGCGGCCAGCCCGACATTGGTCGAGCACCTGATCATGGCAGACCAGCACCCGGGCCTGGAGCTGCTGGCGCAGGCAGTCACCGATGGCGCACCGTCAGTGCCGTATCTTCGTATCTATCGCGTCACGCCCGTGGGATCGCCGGCTACGGCAGGCGGCCAGCGATGAGTGACGTGCCGGCAGCTAACGAGGTCTATCCTGGCGTCGAGAATCTCGAGGCAATGCGTCATGCCCGCCGCTACAACAACTTTCTGATCGACCTGATCTGCCATTACACGAGCGGATCCCGGTTGATGGATTTCGGTGCCGGTGCCGGCACGTTTGCAGCTAGTCTGAAAGAACGCGGTCGCAATGTGGTTTGCATCGAACCGGCTGCAGCCTTGCGAGAGCGACTGGCAGCGGACGGGCTGGAGGCGCATCAATCCACAACCGGTCTGTCACCGGATTCGGTCGATAGCGTTTATACGCTCAATGTGCTCGAGCATATTGGTGATGATCTCGGCGCAGTCAAGGAAATGACCAGGTGCCTGCGACCTGGCGGCCGCCTGCTGATCTATGTGCCAGCGTTTCAGCTGCTGTTCGGCGCAATGGACAGGCGTGTCGGCCATCTGCGCCGCTACCGCCGGCGCGCGCTGGTGCGAATAGTGCGCCAGGCCGGACTGAAAGTTGAGACGGCCCGGTATGCGGACAGCCTGGGATTTCTTGCTGCCCTGGCTTACCGGTTTATCGGTGACGACAGCGGCGTTATCAGTCCGCGTTCGGTGCGGGTTTACGACCGCTTCCTGTTTCCTGTGAGCCGGCTGGTCGATCAGCTGACGCTGGGCAGCTTCGGCAAGAACGTGCTGGTTGTTGCCAGCAAACCGGATGTGACGTAAGTGACCGGCCACGCTGCAGTTACCGTGTTTCTGCGGTATCTTTAGTGGTATGGAAGGGCTGTTGCTGGCACTGAAAAAACGCGGGCTCGACATCCTGTTTATCGGGCTGCCGGCCGCCGCCGCTGTCGCCTGCTGGATTTACGGGCTGCCGGCCTGGATGCTCTTCATTTGCCTGATTGCCGTGTTCTTCGGCGTCCTCTCACTGCTTGGCGATCTGGGGGTCTTTGGCGGCCGAGACGACGACTGATCTTGCAGCACGTCGCCGGTTTTTTTGCCAGGCCCCGCGAATTCACGTTAGTCTTTGCCTAAATGGGGGCGAGGCCCCCAAAATATAATTATGTCAACTTGATATAAGTTAAAGATATACGTATATTTGCAACTGTGAGGAGGGCACGGAATGGCCCAAGGTCTCCGACGGATGATCGAAGCGTTACGGGCCGCAGCCGAGCCGACCCGGCTCAGGTTGCTCGCTATCTGTGCCGAAGGTGAACTCACTGTCAGCGAGATCACCCATATCGTCGGTCAAAGCCAGCCGCGCGTTTCGCGGCACCTCAAGTTGTTGTGTAACGCAGGTCTGCTCATCCGGTTTCGCGAGGGTCATTACGTTTTGTATCGCGTTCCTGCCAAAGGCGAGGGTGCAACCCTGGTGCAGCAGCTGCTTAGCCTGCTGCCGGACGAAGACGAACAGCTGCAACTCGACAACGGCCGAATGGAAAAAATCAAGTCCGAGCGGGCACGCCGGGCGGCTGACTACCTGCGTTTCAATTCCGAGGACTGGTCCCGGTTGCGCGAGGCCAACGTCGCGGATTCCGAAATTAATCACATCATTGTCGAGCTGCTGGACCGAAATAATATTGGCGACCTGCTCGACGTTGGGACCGGAACGGGGCGCATGCTGAAGTTGCTGGGCGGTCATGCTGAAAGTGCAGTCGGAATCGACCTGTCACCGGAAATGCTGGCGGTCGCGCGCAGCAACCTGCACGCAGCCGGCCTGAACAAGATCATGGTGCGTCGCGGCGATATGTACGGGCTGCCGTTCCCCGATAACTCCTTTAATACCGTGACCGTTGATCACGTGTTGTACCTGGCGGACGATCCGCCAAAAGCCGTGCGCGAAGCAGCGCGCGTGTTGCGTTCGGATGGCCAGCTGCTGGTGGTCGATTTTTCCCGTAATGGTGGCGGTGGTCACGACATACCCGGGGTCAGTGACGACAGCCTGCAGCAATGGTTCGAGGCGGCCGGTTTACACTGTGCCGACCTGCGTCATCTCGACGGCAGTTCGCTCAAGGTCGTACTCTCGGTGGCTGTAATGCAGCAACGCCGTGGCACAGCTGTTGCCTGAGTAACCTGATGACTGACCAGCGCGACTTACGTGTATCGTTCGAGTTCTTCCCGCCAAAAAGCGAGAAGATGGAGCAGACTTTATGGCGCTCGGTGCAAAACCTCGAACCGCTGGGGCCATCATTTGTATCGGTAACTTATGGCGCCGATGGCTCAACCCGCGATCGCACTCACAACGTCGTTGCACGCGTCCTGAGCGAAACCTCCCTGCGGCCGGCCGCGCACCTGACCTGTGTTGGAGCCAGCTGCGCCGAAATCGATGACATTGCGCGGCGTTACTGGGAGGCCGGAGTGCGCCACATCGTCGCATTGCGCGGCGATCCGCCGCAGGGCAGTGACAGCTACGAACCGCACCCGCAGGGTTATGCCTACGCTGCCGACCTGGTGGCCGGCCTGCTGCGGGTTGCCGACTTCGAGGTTTCGGTGGCCGCTTATCCGGAGGTGCACCCGGAGGCACCGGGCCCGCAGTTCGATCTTGATAACCTGAAGCGCAAGGTTGATGCCGGTGCCAGCCGTGCAATCACCCAGTTCTTTTTCGATACCGAGTGCTTCCTGCGTTTTCGTGACCGCTGCAGTGCTGCCGGAATCGCTGTCGAAATCGTACCAGGAATATTGCCCGTAACAAATTTTGCTCGCCTGCTGAGTTTTGCGCAAATGTGCGGCACAAGTGTCCCGCGCTGGCTGCACGACCGTTTTGAAGGGCTCGACGATGATCCCACGACGCGCCAGATGATTGCCGCAAATACTGCGATCGAGCAGGTCAATCGCCTGTACGAGCACGGCGTGCGTGACTTCCATTTCTATACGCTCAACCGCTACGAACTGACCAAGGCGATCTGCCATGCGCTTGGTGTGCGTCCCGCGACAGACAACGCGGAAAGCGGCGTCGCAACGGGTTGAATGCAATGAGCTCTGACGTTCGCAAGGCACTCGACGAGCTGCTCACGCAGCGCATCGCTGTACTCGATGGCGCGATGGGTACGCAGATACAGTCGCACCGGCTGACTGAAGAAGATTTCCGTGGTGAGCGGTTCGCGAACTGGCCGCAGGACCTCAAGGGCAATAATGACCTGTTGTCATTAACGCGGCCGGATGTGGTTCTCGACATCCACCGTGAGTATCTGCGCGCCGGCGCCGATATTATCGAGACCAACACCTTCACCGCCAACGCACCGTCTATGGCCGATTACGGCATGGCGGATATTGCAGCGGAACTGAACGAGGCGGCAGCACGGCTGGCGCGGCAGGCAGCCGACGAGATCGGGCGAGAAACAGGCAGGTTGCGTTTTGTTGCCGGCGCGCTGGGACCGACGACGCGAACGGCATCGATTTCGCCGGACGTCAATGACCCCGGCACGCGCAATGTTACTTTCGATGAGCTGGCCGAGACTTATGCCGATTCGACGCGGGCACTGTTGCGCGGCGGTGTCGACCTGCTGCTGGTGGAGACGATTTTCGACACCCTCAATGCCAAGGCAGCGTTGTTCGGTATTGCGACAGTCCTGGAGGAAGTCGACCAGGATGTGCCGGTAATCGTGTCCGGCACGATTACCGACGCTTCCGGCCGCACCTTGTCGGGCCAGACTACCGAGGCATTCTGGAACTCCGTACGCCACGTGCGTCCGTTTATGGTGAGCCTCAACTGCGCGCTCGGTGCCGCCGAACTGCGTCCGTACATCGAGGAACTGTCGCGCATCGCTGATTGCTGGGTTGGTGTCTATCCCAATGCCGGGTTGCCAAATTCCTTTGGCGAATACGACCAGACGCCGCAGGAAATGGCCGCAATAGTCCGTGAATTTGCCGATGCCGGCTTCGTCAATCTCGTGGGCGGCTGTTGCGGCACAACGCCGGGGCACATCGGGATGCTGGCGCAGGCAGTGGAAGCGTGTGCGCCGCGCGTTGTGCCCGAACTGAAAACCCGCACCAGGCTCAGCGGACTGGAGCCGCTGAACATCAGCCCCAGCAGCCTGTTTGTCAACGTCGGCGAGCGTACCAACGTTACCGGCTCGGCGGTATTCCGCCGGCTGATTACCGCTGGCGATTATGCAAAGGCCGTCGACGTTGCGCGTCAGCAGGTGGAAAACGGCGCGCAGATAATCGACGTCAACATGGACGAGGGCATGCTCGAATCCGAGCAGGCTATGACCACGTTCCTCAACCTGGTTGCCGCAGAGCCCGATATTGCCCGGGTGCCGGTAATGATCGATTCATCAAAGTGGAGCGTAATCGAAGCCGGGCTCAAGTGTGTGCAGGGCAAAGGCATCGTGAACTCGATCAGCCTGAAGGAAGGCGAAGATCAGTTCCTTGAGCAGGCGCGACTGGTGCGCCGCTACGGCGCTGCGGTAATCGTGATGGCCTTCGATGAGCAGGGGCAGGCTGACACGTTCGAGCGCAAGGTGGAAATATGCGAGCGGGCCTACAACCTGCTCATCGACAAGGTAGATTTTCCGCCTGAAGACATCATCTTTGACCCGAATATTTTCGCAGTTGCCACCGGTATCGCCGAACACAATGGCTACGGCAAGGCGTTTATCGATGCGGTGGCCGCGATCAAGCAGAAGCTGCCGCACGCGCTGGTCAGCGGCGGTGTCAGCAATGTTTCTTTTTCCTTTCGCGGTAACAACCCGGTGCGCGAAGCGATGCACTCGGTGTTTTTGTATCACGCGATCGAGGCCGGCCTGGATATGGGCATCGTCAATGCCGGGCAACTGGAAATTTACGAGGAAATCCCGGCCGAACTGCGTGATGCGGTCGAGGATGTAATTCTCGGCCGGCGTGACGACGCAACCGACCGGCTGCTGGCAATCGCCCAGAGTTATCAAGGCGAGGGCAAGGCAGCCGCTGCGCCCGATACCGCCTGGCGCAACAAGCCCGTGCGCGAGCGGCTGTCGCATGCGCTGGTCAAGGGCATCGACGAATTTATTATTGCCGACACCGAGGAAGCACGGCAGCAGGCTGACATGCCCATCGAGGTTATCGAGGGGCCGCTGATGGATGGCATGAACGTCGTAGGCGACCTGTTTGGTGCCGGCAAGATGTTCCTGCCGCAGGTCGTCAAGTCTGCGCGGGTGATGAAAAAAGCCGTCGCACACCTGGTGCCTTACATCGAGCGCAGCAAGGGCGGTCAGAGCAGCTCGAACGGCACCATTGTCGTGGCGACGGTCAAAGGTGACGTGCATGACATCGGCAAGAACATCGTCAGCGTGGTCCTGCAGTGCAATAACTTCAAGGTAGTCGATCTTGGCGTCATGGTGCCGGCCGAGAAGATCCTCGAGGCGGCGCGCATCAACGATGCCGATATCATCGGCCTGTCCGGGCTGATCACTCCGTCGCTGGACGAGATGGTTCACGTTGCGGCCGAAATGCAGCGAACCGGGTTTGATATTCCGCTGCTGATTGGTGGCGCAACAACCTCGCCGGCCCATACGGCGGTAAAGATCGACCCGGCCTATGAGGGTGCGGTTATTTACGTCAAGGATGCCTCGCGTGCTGTCGGGGTGGCGCAGTCACTGGTAAGCACCGAGAACCGCGAGATATTCGTTGCCGATGTGGCACAGGAATGCGCCCGCCGTCGCGAGCAGCATGGCCGGCGCAGGCGTAAGGGACCGGAGCTGAGCCTGGAGCAGGCGCGCGCCAATCGCTGGCAGTGCGAATGGCAGGAGTACCAGCCGCCACAACCGTCCGAGCTGGGCATCGAGACATTCGATAACTATTCGCTGGAAGAACTTGCGCGTTATATCGACTGGGGGCCGTTTTTTAATGCATGGGAGCTGAGCGGGGGGTTCCCGCGCGTGCTCGACGACGACAAGGTTGGCGAAGCAGCGCGTCGTCTGTTTGCAGACGGTCAGAAAATGCTTGAGCGCATCATCAATGAGCGCTGGCTGCGGGCACGTGGCGTCATTGGTCTGTTTGCCGCCAATCAGACCGGGCTGGACGATATAGAGGTGTACTCCGGCCCCGACCGCGATCAGGTTCTGGTTGAACTGCATCATTTGCGACAGCAGAAAAAGAAGCCGGCAGGGCAGGCGCATTACAGCCTCGCCGATTTCGTCGCGCCACGCGACAGCGGCCGGGACGATTACGTCGGGGCGTTTGCTGTGGCAGCCGGGGGGCTCACAGAACGGGTTGCAGCCTTCGAAGCCGACAACGACGACTACAACGCAATTCTGCTGAAATCGCTCGCCGATCGCTTTGCCGAGGCCTTTGCCGAACGGCTGCATGAACGGGTACGCCGGGAATACTGGGGTTATGCCGCCGATGAGAAGCTCGGCAACAACCAGCTCATCGCCGAAGACTACCGCGGCATCCGGCCGGCGCCGGGCTATCCGTCCTGCCCCGATCACACCGAAAAACAGACGCTGTGGCAATTACTCGATGTTGAGGCGCGCGCCGGCATCTCGCTGACCGAGTCCTTTGCAATGCTGCCAACAGCGGCCGTCAGCGGCTGGTACTTCTCGCATCCGGACTCGAAGTATTTTCCGCTGGGCCAGATTGCACGCGATCAGGTTGTTGACTATGCGCGCCGCAAGGGCGTCAGCATCGAGGCTGCCGAGCGCTGGCTGAGCCCGGTACTCGGCTATGAAGCAGGAAGTGCCGCAGCCTGACTGCGTGTGCCGCGACGGCTTTAGTGGCGGCAGCCGGCCCTGCTATGATCGACTGCACTGATGGAGCTGAACTTCAACAAGGAAAAGCAGCGTGTGGCAGAGATGTCAGACGCCGAACTGATTGCGCGGATTCGCGATCCGCGTATCAACGCAACGGACCGAATGCTTGTCGAAGCCGAGATTGCACGGCGGGGCGTTAATCGGCATCAGCGAGTAAGCGTGCCGCGTGAACCGGAAAAACGCGGGTCGAAACTGATGTCGAATCTTTTTTCACTCCTGATTGTTGGCGGCATAGTGATTTCCATCGTCGCCAGCATGCTCGACGATATGGGCATCGACATAATCGAGTGGCTGCGTGAATTACTCAGCGGCGCTGAGGGCTGATATCCGGTTTTCGGCCCATCGTCAGCCGCGCCCGGTCGCCGAGATCCCGGCGCGTGGAAATATCCGTAAAACCGGCATCCCGCATCAGCTGCGCAACTGACTCTGCCTGATCATAGCCGTGTTCGAATAACAGCCAGCCGGCTGGCTGCAGGCAGCTCATTGCCTGCGGCACGATTTGCCGGAATGCTTCCATGCCATCGTCGCCGGCGACCAGAGCCAGCGGCGGTTCGGCGCTTACGCCATCGGTCTGCAGGTGCGGGTCATTTGCGGCGATATACGGCGGGTTGGACACAATAAGATCAGCGCCGGCCAGCCCGGTGAGCCAGTTTGCCCGAACGAAATGTATGTTCAGGTTCAGCCTGTCGGCATTGGCCCGCGCAACCTGCAAAGCAGCGGCCGAGATATCCGTTGCGATGACCTTTGCTGCCGGGAGCTCGCTGGCCAGCGCAAGGGCAATTGCGCCGCTGCCGGTGCCGGCATCGATGATGCAGTCGTGCAGCCCGGCCAGCGCCAGGGCCTGTTCCACCAGCAGCTCCGTTTCCGGTCGTGGCACCAGCGTGTGGGTATTCACTTCGAGTTGCAGCGACCAGAATTCTCGCACGCCGGTGAGGTAGGCCAGCGGGATGCCGCTGTTGCGCTGGTCAACCAGCTGCAAAAACTCCTGCACGACGGTCTCCGGCAATTCATGCTCCGGCCTGGCCGCCAGCCAGGCGCGATCCTTCTGCAACAGGTGAGCCAGCAACAGCTCGGCGTCCAGGCGTGGCGCAGACGTCTCCGCGAGCTGCCGGGCCGCATTAGCGAGCACGGTGGCGACTGTATTTTGCGCTGGTTTTTCGACCATCACTGACATGCGGCCAATGATACCGTGCCACCAGCGCATAGCCGCCGGTTACGGGCTAGAATAGCGCCACTTCCAGCCACCTGTTGCCCGCCGGAGTTTGCGACCATGAGCATTTACCGCAGCGTGCTCGAGATGATCGGGAACACGCCTCTGCTCGAGATAACCAATATCGACACCGGTCCGTGCCGGCTGTACCTCAAGCTGGAGCTGGCCAATCCGGGCGGGTCCATCAAGGACCGTATCGGTATCGCGATGATCGAGGCCGCCGAGAAGCGCGGTGACATCAGGCCGGGCGATACCATTGTCGAGGCAACTGCCGGGAACACCGGTATCGGGCTGGCGCTGGCTGCTGCACAGAAGGGCTATCGCCTTGTTCTGGTGATACCCGACAAGATGAGCCAGGAAAAGATTTTCAACCTGCGCGCAATGGGGGCAGAGATAGTGCTGACCCGTTCCGATGTTGCCCGCGGTCATCCCGAGTATTACCAGGATCTCGCCAGCACGATTGCCACTCAGAACGGTGGCTATTACATCAACCAGTTCGGTAACCCGGACAACCCCGATGCTCACGAAGCGACCACCGCTCCGGAAATCTGGGAGCAGATGGGCCACGATGTGGACGCCGTGGTGGTTGGCGTGGGTACCTCCGGCACGATTACCGGTCTGACGCGGTTTTTTCGCAAGCACGCACCGAAAGTGCAGATTGTGCTGGCCGATCCCAAGGGTTCGGTGCTCGCAGACTACGTTGATACCGGCAAGCTTGGTGCCAGCAGCACCTGGCTGGTGGAGGGAATTGGCGAAGACTTTATCCCCGACATAGCCGATCTCGAAGCGATTGCCAGCGCCTACACCATAGACGATGCCGAGTCGTTTTCGGTGGCACGTGAGTTGTTGCTGAAGGAAGGCCTGCTGGCCGGTTCGTCCAGCGGCACGCTTGTAGCTGCCGCCTTGCGCTACTGTCGCGAACAGACTGAGCCAAAACGGGTGTTGACCTTTGCCTGTGATACCGGCAACAAATACCTGTCAAAGCTTTACAACGACTTCTGGATGGAAGACCAGGGTTTTGTTCAGCGTGAGCAGCATGGCGACCTGCGCGACCTGATTGGTCGGCCGCACGAGCAGGCGGCGACGGTTACGGTAGGTCCGGAAGACATCCTGGTGACCGCGCACAATCGGTTACGCAATGCGGGTTTTTCCCAGCTGCCGGTGATGGAAGCCGGCGAGCTGGTCGGTGTGCTCACCGAGGAAGACATTATTCGCATCGCCTTCGGACACCCGGAGCGGCTGCATGATCATGTACATACGGCGATGCAGACCGCGTTTCCGAGTGTGCAGATCGATTTTGGCATCCAGAACCTGGTGGCATTGCTCAGTGGTGTGCCGTATACGGCCGTTGTTCACGATGGCAGGTTTCTTGGCCTGATAACGCGCGCCGATGTACTGAATCATCTGCGCAAGCAAATGCCGCCCGACGCAACGCCAACGAGAGACAGTGCATGAGCGATAAACGCAAACAAAAATTCGCCACCCTTGCCATCCATTCCGGCCAGGCACCCGATCCGTCGACCGGGGCGGTGATGATGCCGATATACGCTACATCGACCTATGCGCAGGCCAGTCCGGGCAAGCACCAGGGCTACGAGTATTCACGCACCCAGAATCCGACGCGGATGGCCTACGAGCGCTGTGTCGCCGGACTGGAAAATGGTACGCACGGCTTCGCCTTTGCTTCGGGCATGGCGGCCACCGGAACGCTGCTCGAGCTGCTCGACTCCGGCAGTCACGTCGTGGCAATGGATGACCTTTACGGCGGCAGCTATCGGCTGTTCGAGCGTGTGCGCAAGCGGTCGGCCGGGCTGGATTTCAGTTTCGTCGACATTACAGACCGCGCTTCACTGGAGAACGCGATCCGGCCACAGACAAAGATGATCTGGATCGAGACGCCCACCAACCCCATGCTCAAACTGGTCGATCTGGAAATGGTCGCAGCAGTGGGGCGTGAGCGTGGCATCCTGACCGTAGCCGACAACACTTTTGCAACACCGTACGTGCAGCGACCGCTGGACTACGGTTTCGACATAGTTATGCATTCGGCGACCAAGTATCTAAATGGGCACTCTGATGTCGTCGGCGGCGTCGTGGCGGTCCGCGAAGACGAACTGGCCGAGCAGCTGGCCTTTCTGCAAAATTCCGTCGGTAGTGTGGCAGGGCCGTTTGACAGTTTTCTCGCATTGCGTGGACTGAAGACGCTGGCGGTGCGCATGCAGCGTCACGGTGAAAATGGCCAGCGCATTGCCGAGTATCTGGAGACACGGGATGAAGTCGAGCGAGTCATCTATCCGGGCCTGCCGGATCACCCGCAGTACGAGCTGGCGCGGCGGCAGATGCATTCCTTTACCGGCATGGTTTCGCTGGTAATGCGTGGCGGGCTGGCCCAGGCCAGTCGTTTTATGGAGCGGCTGCAAATTTTCACCCTGGCCGAGAGCCTCGGTGGCGTCGAAAGCCTGGTGAATCATCCGGCCATCATGACTCACGCTTCAGTGCCGCCCGAAAAACGGCAGGAGCTGGGTATCAGCGACAGCCTGGTGCGTCTGTCGGTCGGCATCGAGGACATTGATGACCTGATCGCCGATATCGACCAGGCCCTGGGCTAATCGCCCTGGGTCAACCAGTCCGGTACCGTGACGCCTTTTTCGCGTAAAAATTCCGGATCGTACAAACGCTGCAGGTAACGCAGGCCGGTATCGCACAGGATTGTAACGATCGTATGGCCAGGGCCCAGTTCGCGTGCCAGGCGCATGGCGCCGGCAACGTTAATGCCGCTGGAACCACCGAGGCACAGGCCCTCGTCATGCATCATTGAAAAAACCAGCGGAAGGGCCTCGCTGTCCGGTATCTGCATGGGGAAGTCGACCGTGCATCCATCCAGGTTGCCGGTAATGCGGCTGTTGCCGATACCCTCTGTGATCGAGCTTCCCTCGACCTTGAACTCGCCATTGGCAAAATAGTTGTACAGCCCGCTGCCATGAGGATCGGACAATGCGATCTTGATATCCGGGTTGCGTTCCCTGAGACAGGCGCTGACACCGGCCAGTGTGCCACCGGAACCGACCGCACAGACGAAGCCATCGACCTTGCCGGCGGTCTGCTGCCAGATTTCCGGCCCGGTTGTGCGGTAATGGAAGTCACGGTTGGCTGTGTTGTCGAACTGGTTTGCCCACAACACACCACGCGATTCGGTTTGCCCCAGCTGCTGCGCCAGTTCGCGTGACTGATGTATGAAGTGCTGTGGATTCTTGTAGGGCACCGCCGGAATCTGATTTATCTGGCAGCCATAGGCGCGCAGCGCGTCGACTTTTTCGCGGCTTTGCGTGTTTGGCATCACGATAACCGTGCGGTAGCCGAGTGCATTGCCAACCAGCGCCAGGCCGATCCCGGTGTTGCCGGCGGTGCCTTCAACAATGACGCCGCCTTTATCGATTGCACCACGCTGCTCGGCGTCGCGAATAATTCCCAGTGCGGCACGGTCTTTTACCGAAGCGCCCGGGTTTAGAAACTCGGCCTTGCCGTAAATATCGCAGCCGGTGGCTTCCGAGGCACGACGCAGGTAAAGCAGCGGCGTATTGCCGATAGTGTCGAGGATGGTGGTGGTCATGTTTCTTCTTTATTCGATATCAAGGTCGTCGAGCTGTTCGGCCTGATACTCGGCCCGCAGCGGGTCGATAACCTGGTCGAGATCACCCTCGAGGATATCACTGAGACGGTAAAGCGTGAGATTGATGCGATGGTCGGTGACCCGGCCCTGCGGAAAGTTATAGGTGCGGATACGTTCGGAGCGATCACCCGATCCTACCAGCGACTTGCGCTGCTGCGCACGTTCCCTGTTCTGCCGGTCGCGCTCGTCGCCCAGCAGCCGTGCCCTGAGCAAAGACTTTGCACGGTCGCGGTTCTTGTGCTGCGAGCGCTCGTCCTGGCACTCCACCACGATGCCTGTCGGCAGGTGCGTGATACGCACGGCGGAATCGGTCTTGTTGACATGCTGGCCACCGGCGCCGGATGCGCGATAGGTGTCGATGCGCAGTTCGTCATCCTTCAGTTCGATCTCATCAATTTCCTCGGCTTCCGGCAGGACCGCCACGGTGCAGGCCGATGTGTGGATGCGGCCCTGTGATTCGGTTTCCGGTACTCGCTGTACACGGTGAGCGCCGCTTTCAAATTTGAGGTGCGCGTAAGGCTGCTTGCCCCGCAGGCTGACGATTATTTCCTTATAGCCGCCGTGTTCGCCGGCCGACTCACTCATGATTTCCATTTTGTACTTCATGCGTTCGGCGTAGCGGCTGTACATGCGAAAAAGATCACCCGCGAAAATTGCCGCCTCGTCACCGCCGGTACCGGCGCGTATCTCGAGGTAGACGTCCTTGTTATCGAGCGGATCGACCGGAATGAGGTGCGCGCGAAGTTTCCGCTCCAGGCTGGTGGCAAGTTCTGCCGCGGCATCTGCCTCGCTGCGTGCCAGCTCGGCCATTTGCGGATCATCGTCGCCGGCCATTTCTGCTGCCGCTGCCTGTTCGTCACAGGCGCTCTGCCATGCGTGAAAATCCTTGACGACCGTCTCGAGGCGCGAAAACTCCCGCGACAGGTCGCGGTACCGGGTCTGGTCGGTAATCACGTCCGGATCGGCCATCAGCGCCGCCACTTCCGTGTGACGCCCGACCATGGCGTGCAGCCGTTTTTCCATTCCTGGTCTCATGGTGGGCAATTGTGCCAGAGCGGCTCAGTCGGAGTCTTCGGGATCGAGCGACAGGCCGAACAGCTCGGCGGCCGCGCGGCTCAGGCCGACGTCGGCTTCCTCGCCCGCCTGGCGCAGGGTGGTGCTGGGGCTGTGCAGCAGTCGGCTGGTCAGCGTGTTGGCGATAAACTCGATTACCTCGACCGGGTCGCGACCCGCTTTAAGCATGCGACGCGCCTGCTCAACCGTAATATCGCGTGTCTGCTCGACCTGGCCACGCAGCTGGCGAATCAGGGGCGCCGCGTCGCGCGTCGCGAGCAGTTTGTCAAAGCGTTTGGTTGCCGCCTCGATTATCACGCGGGCGTCGACGGCAGCCTCGGCACGGCTGCGCTGGTTGCGCTCGATGACGCTGTGCAGGTCATCGACGGTATACAGGTAAACATCCTCGAGGTCGGCAACATCGGCCGCGATGTCACGCGGGACAGCCAGGTCAACCATGAACATTGGCCGGTGCCGACGCTTCTGCAGCGCTGATTCAACCATCCGGCAATCGATGACAGGCTCATTGCTGGCAGTGGATGAGAACAGGAAATCGGCTTCGGCCAGGTGGGTTGCAACCTCGTCCAGCGAAATTGCATACGCGCCAAACTGCAGAGCCAGCCCGCGCGCCCGCTCGACGCTGCGGTTGGCGATGACCATGCGGCCGATTCCGTGTGAATGCAGGTGCCGGGCCGTCAGCTGTGTCGTTTCCCCGGCTCCGACCAGCAGCGCAGTCAGCTTGTCGAAGCGTGAGTAGACCTGGCGCGCCAGCGACACCGCCGTCGACGCAACCGATACCGGGCTGGCACCAATGCTGGTGTCGGTGCGCACCTGCTTGGCAACTGCCAGCACCTGCTGGAACAGCAGATTCAGCAAAGAGTCGGCAGTACCATGCTGCTGTGCCACCGCATAGGCCTGTTTTACCTGGCCAAGGATCTGCGGTTCACCCAGCACCATCGAATCGAGCCCGCAGGCGACTTCGAATACATGCCGTACTGCAGCCGGGCCGTCGAGCACGTACAGCGAGTCGCGGGCAGCGGCAGACAACCCACGATGCTCTGCAAGCCAGTCGCACAGGTTGTCGGCCTGCGCAGCCTCCATGTCGCAATACAGCTCGGTGCGATTGCAGGTCGAAAGGATGACAGCCCCGCGCACCCCGCTGGTGGCGTGCAGCTCACGCAGCGCTTCGGGCAGCCGGGCCGGATCGAACGCGACCTGTTCACGAATTTCCACAGGTGCGGTGCGGTGATTCACCCCGAGCACGTACAGGTTGCTGCGTGACCGGTTCAATTCAATGCAACCCGGGCAGGTTCAATGCGGTCAAAGATGTTGGCGGGCTGGTGCTGATGGCTGCGTACAAGACAATGACCGGAGTCGCGGAAACGCAGGCATTGTCCGGGATGCGGCGAACGCCATCAACCCGCGGCTTTCGGTTATAGTGTTGTGAGACCCACCCTGGTGCCTGTATGAAGCCACGATTTGACAGCCGTCCCGAGGCGGTTTTGCTGATTGCCGTGTTGCTGGGCGGTTGTGCCGGCACCGGCCAGTTGCCTGAACGGGGGCAGCAGGCGGAGGAAGTTGTACCGTTCGAGACCGCCGCCGGTGAGGCGTCATATCACCTGCTGCTGGCGGAGCTTGCACTCGAGCGGGACCAGTTCGATGGAGCTGCAGATGAATACCGCCGGGCAGCGCAGCTGAGTGATGACCCGGAGATTGCGCAGCGGGCCGCGACCCTGGCGTTCAGCCTCGGCCGCAACAAGGACGCATTGGTCAGCGCGCAGCGCTGGGCCGCGCTGGAACCGGCCAGCGTCGAGGCGCGTCGTTACCTTGCCAGCCTGTACCTGCGTGAAAGCGACCTGGACGGCGCGGTAAACGAGCTGACCGGTTTGCTGGAAATGCTGGGTGACACCGCCGAGGACGGTTTTTTGTCGATCACCAGCATCCTGCTCGAGGAGCCTGACCAGGTGATTGCCTCGCGGGCAATGGACCGGCTGGTAGCGCGCAAGCCGGAGGTGGCCGCAGCCCACTACGGGTCTGCGTTGATGGCGATGCAGGCCGGGAACTACGACAAGGCGCAGCGTGAAGTGCTGCGAGCCGAGCAGCTGCGCCCGGACTGGCCACGTGCCGGTCTGCTGCACGCAAGAGTCCTGGTGGCGCGTGGCGAGGAAGACTCCGGACTGGAAAAGGCAGCGGAACTTGCACGCAACGCCAGCGATCCGTCGCTGCGCCTCGATTATGCGCTGTTGCTGGCCAATCTCGATCGCGAAGGGGAGGCCCGGCTGGAGCTGGACCTGCTGCTGCAGGAGCATCCACGCATGGCCGGCGCGCTGCGGGCAGCGGGTCTGCTGGAGATGCGTCGGGGTGATCTTGATGCAGCACAGATGCATTTTACTTCGCTGCTGGCGACCGGCCGCGGAACCTGGGAAGCATTTTTCTACCTTGGCACCATCGCCGAGCAACGCGAGCAGACTGCGCGTGCCATTCGCTATTACAGCCAGGTTCGCGACGGCGACCTGGCCATCACTGCGCAGGCACGAGCGGCGGGGTTGTACGAAAAACTCGGTGACATCGACCGGGCAGTCGACCATCTGGTTAACTTTTCCAACGCCGTGCCTAAATACGATGCACAACTTAATATTGCGGCCGGCGAGTTGCTGGCACGCAATAAACAGATGCAGCGGGCGCTGGAGATTTACGATGCCGTTTTGGCGCGTCATCCGGGAAACCGGGCGGCACGATTTGCCCGGGCCTTCGTGTACGAAGACCTGGACCAGGTTGACCTGGCGATCGTCGAGTTGCGGGCTCTGCTGAAAGAACAGCCCGATGATGCCACCGCGCTCAATGCACTCGGCTATACCCTGGCTGACCGCACTGATCGACACCGTGAGGCGTACCGGCTGATTCGCCGGGCCTATGACCTGGAGCCTGGTAATCCGGCAATTATCGACAGCCTGGGCTGGATCGAATACAAGCGCGGTAATAACGAGGCGGCACTGGAATACCTGCAGAAGGCGTACCGGCTGGTGCGCGACCCCGAAATTGCCGCGCACATCGGCGAGGTTCTGTGGGTGCAGGGCCGCACCGAGGAAGCCGTGGAAATCTGGCAGACGTCACTGGAAGAAAACCCCGATGACACATCGCTGCTGGAGGTCATGCAGCGATTCAGCCAGTGATGCGCGGTTTTTTGCCGGTACTGTTGCTGTGTGTTGCCGGCTGTGTGCCGGGGCAGCGCGGTGATGCTCCGGCGGACTGGGTTTCGCGCAGCGCCGCGCTTGCCGAACTCCCGGCCTGGTCGCTCGACGGGCGCATCGCGCTGCAGGTCGGGCAGCGTGGTTTTAACGGCGCATTGAGCTGGCAGCAGGCCGGCGATGAAATGTCGATCAATTTTCGCGGGCCGCTCGGTGCCGGGGCGTTCCGCGTAACCGGCACCACCGGTGCCCTGGTGCTGGAAAGCGCCAACGGTGATACCTACCTGCTGGACGATCCACAGGGCACGCTGTCGGCCGAGCTGGGCTGGGGCGTGCCGCTCGACGCGCTGCGCTACTGGGTCATCGGCCTGCCGCATCCGGCGTATGAGGCGCGGGAAAGCTTTGACCCGACCGGTCGGCTCGCGACCCTGGAGCAGCTCGACTGGCGGGTGCTTTACGAGCGCTACCAGGCTGCCGGAGACTGGGAGATGCCGCGCAAGATCCGTCTGCACAACGGCGACCAGGTCAGCATTCGTATCGTAATCAGTCGCTGGTCGCTGTAGCAGCCGGCCTGCGATTGACACCCTCGCGGCGCAGTCTGACAATGACGCCGCAGCGCCGGGAGGCGGAATCCGATTTGGGGTGTAGCCAAGCGGTAAGGCAGCGGGTTTTGATCCCGTCATGCGCAGGTTCGAATCCTGCCACCCCAGCCATATTCAGCAGGTGATCATCGTGGCCCACAGAAACAAACGCTCCGACCGCTTCCTGCACAACCCCGGTGACGTGACGCGGCTTCCCAACGAGACCGCCGAGCCGGCAGAGATGGCAGTGTTTGCCGGCAACGCCAACCAGCCGCTGGCGCGCAGTATTGCGCGGCACCTGCGCATGCCAATGGGACGTATCAGCGTCGGCCGCTTCGCCGATGGCGAAGTCAGCATCGAAATACTCGAAAACATCCGCGGCCGGGATGTGTTCCTTGTGCAGTCAACCTGTCCGCCGGTGAATGACAACCTGATGGAGCTGCTGGTCATGGCCGACGCCTGCCGCCGTGCCTCGGCAGCGCGGATTACCGCGGTAGTGCCGTATTTCGGTTACGCCCGGCAGGACCGCCGGCCCCGCTCGTCGCGAGTGGCGATTACGGCAAAAATGGTCGCCAATCTGCTGACCTCAGCCGGCATTGACCGGTTGCTGACAGTTGATCTGCATGCCGACCAGATCCAGGGCTTTTTTGATATCCCGGTCGACAACGTCTACGCGTCCCCGGTGTTGCTGGGTGATGCCTGGAAACGCAAAGAGGGTGACGTGGTGGTTGTCTCGCCGGACGTCGGTGGTGTGGTTCGCGCGCGTGCGCTGGCCAAGCGGCTCGACGACGCCGACCTTGCCATTATCGACAAGCGGCGCCCGCAGGCGAATGAATCGAAGGTAATGAACATTATCGGCTCGGTTGCGGGAGAGACCTGCATCATGATCGATGACCTGGTCGATACTGCCGGCACCATGTGCCAGGCAGCGGCCGCGCTGAAGGAAGCCGGCGCCGTCAAGGTTCTGGCATACATCACCCATCCGGTCCTGTCGGACCCGGCAGTCGAGCGCATCAGCAACTCGGTCCTGGACGAGCTGGTCGTCACCGACACGATCCCGCTCGGCGCCGAGGCCGCCGCCTGTCCGCGCATCCGCCAGCTCAGCGTCGCGGAATTACTGGCCGAGACCATGCGCCGGATCAGCGGCGAGGAATCGGTCAGCTCGCTCTATGTTGACTAGGGTCGTTCGCGGCTGAAGGAGTCGCGGCAAGATGCCGCTGCCACGTACCACCCGTGGGAGCGCCTTCCAGGCGCGATAAATCTCGCGGAAAGCCGCCGCTTGGGGAATCGCGGCAAGATGCCGCTCCCACGCCAAATGGCCTGATTCGGGGGCCGATTTTGCTCGCAACCGGCCGAAAGCTCTGGCAGTATTGCCGGCTCGCCTGGTCGCGGGCGAGCGGATTTACGGAGCATTATTATGAGCAAGTCATTCGAATTGACTGCGGAGCTTCGGGAAGACAAGGGGAAAGGTGCGAGCCGCCGCCTTCGTCTTACCGACAAAGTGCCTGCAGTGTTGTACGGTGGTCGTGACGAGGCACGTGCCTTGTCGCTGGACCACGGCCAGCTTTTGCACAAGCTGGAAAACGAGTCGTTTTATTCGTCGATTTTGACGATCAAGGTGGGCGACGTCGAGCAGCAGGCCATTCTCAAGGACCTGCAGCGTCACCCGGCCAAGCGCCGGCTGCTGCACGCTGATTTCCAGCGGGTGCTGGCCGACGAAAAAATTACTCTCAGCGTGCCGCTGCATTTCCTCGGCGAGGAAGATGCACCAGGCGTCAAGGCTGGCGGTATTATTTCCAAAATGCAGACCGAGATTTCAATTTCCTGTTTGCCGGGCGATCTGCCGGAGTACCTCGAGATTGACATGTCCGAGCTGGAGCTGGACAAGATGATGTACCTGTCCGAGATCGTTACGTCTGACAAGGTGGAAATAACGGACCTTTCGCACGACCGCAATGAACCGGTTGTCGCTATCCATCGACCGATGAAGGAAGAAGAGCTGGAGCCGGTCGAAGGCGAAGAGGCAGCAGAGGGCGAAGTGCCAACCATCGACGAGACCGAGGCGAAAGACACAGACACGCCGGAAGGCGAGTCCTGATTCTGTTCCCGGGGCGCGGGCGGAAAGCCCGCGCCTGTCTCTGACTGATTCGTTGTGCTGCAATTGTTCAATTGGCTGCGCCGCTGGCGCGGCATACCCGACACGCCTGCAGAGGATCTCTGGGTGCACCTGATTGTTGGCCTCGGTAATCCCGGCTCCGAGTACGAGCAGACCCGGCACAACGCCGGGTTCTGGTTCGTTGACGAACTTGCGTCACGCCATGGCGGCCGGTTTTCGACTGACCGGAAGTTCAGCGGCGCTCACGCACGCATTTCAATTGACGGTGCAGATGTCCGGCTGCTGAAGCCATCGACCTTTATGAACGAAAGCGGCAAGTCAGTGCGCGCGATGGCGCAGTTTTTCAAAGTGCCGGTTGAGAAAATACTCGTGGTACACGATGAGATCGACCTGCCGCCGGGCAGCGCGCGGCTGAAGCTGGGTGGCGGCCACGGTGGTCACAACGGACTGCGCGATATCGTCGCGCAGATCGGG
>JABDJB010000036.1 GCA_013003425.1 Gammaproteobacteria bacterium
CTGCTCGATGCGCCCGTCCGGCGCTATTACGGCACTGACTCCGGTGTTGGTGGCACGCAGCAGGTAACGCCCGGTCTCGATGGCCCGCGCCCGCGCAATCTGCATGTGCTGGTGCGGCGCAATCGACGTGCCAAACCAGGCATCGTTGCTGACATTCACCAGCAGCGTTGCTTCCGGCAGCATCAACCGTTGCTCGTTGCCGAACACGTCTTCGTAACAGATTGACGGCGCGATTTTCTGCCCGGCCACCTGCAGCGGGCGCTGGTCGTCACCGCCGCTTGTATAATCACTGTACGGCAGGTTACGCAGCCGCAACCACTCGCGCACGAACCCCGGCACCGGGAAATATTCTCCAAACGGCACCAGGTGACGCTTGTGATAGACGTTCTGCGACCCACGAAGAGCAATTACGCCGTTGTAATAACTGTTGGTTACCGGATCGTATTCGATAGTGCCGGTGACAATTTCCGTGTCGTACGCCTCCCCCTCTAACGCGATCTTTGCGTAGTAATCCACCAGCGACACGCGCAAAGCCGGTATCGCCGCTTCCGGCCAGATCACCAGGTCACTGTCCCAGTGCTGTCGTGTGAGATCGCGATACAGCCGCATGGTCGGCACCAGTTCTTCCGGCAGCCACTTGCGGTCCTGCGGAATTGCGCCCTGCACGATACTGACGGTCAGCGTGTCCTCGGCAGCATCGGTCCACGGCACTTGCTGCGACCACCAGCCAAATGCCCATGTCGCTGCCAGCAACCCGACTGCGACGACGCGCTCCCGAATGTCGCCGCCGGCAAGCGTGCGCAACGCCCCCGCCGAAACCGCGACCGCGGCGCTGGCTGCGAATATGCCGCCCAGCGGTATATACCCGGCCAGCATGCTGCTTGTTGTGCTGTAGCCCAGGCTCAGCCAGGGAAAGCCGGAAAGGAACCAGCCACGCAGCCATTCGGCCAGCACCCAGCACGCCGGAAAAGCTGCCAGCCAGCGCAGCGCTCCGGCCGGCGCGTAGCGTGCAGCGACATAGCAGGCCAGCGCCGAGTAACAGGCCATGAAGGCCATCAGCGCCGCCATCAGCAGCAGCGCCAGCACCAGCGGCGCCTCGCCGAAGACGTGAATACTCACATACAGCCAGTAAGTGCCGGTGAGAAAAGCGCCAGCACCAAACAACCAGCCACGCCATGCGGCAACACGTGGTGTCACATCGTCAATCAGCCACAGCAAGCACGCCAGCAAAAGTGGCAGCAGCAGGTACGAGTCGAACGGTGAAAAAGCCAGCGGAACAGGCAAGCCGGCGGCGAAGGCGAGCCAGGCGCCGTAACGTTGCCGCAGGCCGACGATCATCAGGCGCGCTGCCGGACGTCTTCGGTGTTCTCTTCTGTCGGGGTAACCTGTACGACGTCGATGCGACGCCGGTCGGCACGCATGACTTTGAAATTGAAGCCGCTGAAGCTGACCGATTCACCACGCCGCGGCAGCCGGCCCAGCCGGTGCATGATCAGCCCGCCGATGGTGTCGTATTCCTCGTCGCTCAGCTCGCTATTGAAATAATCATTGAAGTCTTCGATGCGGGTCAGCGCACGCACCCGAAAACGCGTATCGCTCTCGCGCTGGATGAAACCTTCGTCGACGATATCGTGCTCGTCGTCGATTTCGCCGACGATCTGCTCGATAACATCTTCGATAGTGATCAGACCCGACACGCCGCCGTACTCGTCTACAACCACAGCCATGTGGTTGCGGTTGGCGCGGAACTCTTTCAGCAGCACGTTTAGCCGCTTGCTTTCGGGAATAAACACGGCAGGACGCAGGCATTCGCGAATGTCGAACTGCGCTTCGCCGTTTTCGGAAAAAAACCGCAGCAGGTCTTTGGCCAGCAGAATGCCGACCACTTCGTCGCGGTTTTCACCGACCACAGGAAAACGTGAATGACCCGATTCGACTATCGAGTGCAGCAGTTCCTTGGGATCGGCATCGCGCTCGACCACGACCATGTGGGCACGCGGGATCATGATGTCGCGCACCTGTTCTTCAGCCACGTCGAGAACGCCCTCCAGCATGCTGCGGGCGTCTGCGTCGATGAGTTCTCTGTCCTGGGCTTCGCGCAATACCTGCAGCAGTTCATCCCGATCGCGGGGTTCGCCTGCCAGCGCGTGAAGCATGCGCCTTATCCAGTGGGTGCCGGTGCCGTTACTACTCGGAGGGTGGTCGTCTGTCATTGCGGGGGAGGTCAATCTCCCGGCCTGGCGGCCGGATCGCCGGCCTCGTAGGGATTGGAATATCCCAGACCGGCGAGGATGTCCACCTCACGGGTCTCCATTTCGGCAGCCTGGGACTCGTTTTGGTGGTCAAGACCCTGTAAATGCAGGATTCCGTGCACTACCAGGTGGGCCCAGTGGGCAGCGGCGGGCTTGCCCTGGGCGCGGGCTTCCGCGGCTACCACCGGCGCGCAGATCACCACATCGCCCAGCAGGTGCACCCCAGCCTCGGGCGGCGCGTCGGCGGGAAACGCCAGCACGTTGGTCGCGCCCGGCTTGTCGCGATAATCCTGGTTGAGCTGCGTGATCTCGGCTTCGTCGACGATACGCACGGTGAGTTCCGCGTTACGGTTGGCGCCGGCCAGCGCCGCCTGCGCCCATCGGCGAACATCACTCGCCGCCGGCAGCCCGTCATCGGCCGCCGCATACTGCACGTCGATGGGTTCAGCCACCTTTGCTGTCTTTGTCGTGGCTCGCGTAGGCGTCGACGATGCGCCGCACCAGCGGATGCCGCACCACGTCGCGCGCGTTGAATTGCGTGAAGTGAATACCCTTGACGTCGCGCAACACCTTCATGGCATGACGCAGCCCTGACTCGCGATGGTCCGGCAGGTCAGTCTGGGTGATGTCGCCGGTTACCACGGCTTTGGCGCCGAAACCGATACGCGTCAGAAACATCTTCATCTGCTCGATGGTCGTGTTCTGCGCCTCGTCGAGAATCACAAACGATTCATTCAGCGTGCGGCCACGCATGTAGGCCAGCGGCGCAACTTCGATCACGTTGCGGTCGATCAGCCGCGCGACACGATCGAAGCCGAGCATTTCGTACAGCGCGTCGTAAATCGGCCGCAAATAGGGGTCCACTTTCTGCGACAGATCGCCGGGCAGGAAGCCGAGCCGCTCACCCGCCTCCACTGCCGGGCGCACCAGCACGATACGACGCACCGACTCGCGCTCCAGCGCATCAACGGCACAGCCGACAGCAAGATAGGTTTTGCCGGTGCCGGCCGGTCCGATACCAAAGGTAAGATCGTTTTTGCGGATGCTGTTGACGTAGCCTTGCTGGTTACCACCACGCACCCGGATCAGCGTGCGCCGCGTCTTTATCAGCAGCTGCTCGTCGTTTTCGCCATTGCCGTCCATGCCGAGCTGCTGCAGCGACATGTGCACGTCCTGCGGCGTGACGTTTTCTTTTTCCGTGCGACTGAACAGATCGCACAGCACGTCGCGCCCGGCACTGGCTGCTTTTGAATCACCGACAACACGAAAATGATTTCCGCGGTTGGATATCTGCACGTCGAGACGGCGCTCTATCTGGCGCAGGTGCTCGTCGAGCTGGCCGCACAGATTGGCGAGGCGCTCGTTATCGGCGGGCTCGAGATCGAATTCCTGGGTAACGGGTTGGGGCAAGGGTTCCTCAGGCCGTTGCGCGCTGGGCTGGCTCGATCATGCGCCCGCGCAGCGAATTGGGCAATGCCTCGGTGATTTGCACGCTGACAAATTCGCCAATCAGCCCGGCCGGGCCGTCAAAATTAACCCAGCGGTTGTTTTCGGTGCGCCCGGCAACCTGGCTGTTACTTTTTTTCGATGTGCGCTCGACCAGCACCACCTGCTGGCTGCCAACCATCCCTTCGCTTATGGCCATTGCCTGCTGGTTGATACGTGCCTGCAGCAGCTGCAGCCGCTGTTGCTTGGTTTCGTGCGACACATCGTCGGGCAGGCCGGCCGCCGGTGTGCCGGGACGGCGGCTGTAGATAAAGCTGAATGACTGGTCGTAACCGATATCGGCAATAAGATTCATGGTCGCTTCGAAATCGGCATCGGTCTCGCCGGGGAACCCGACAATAAAGTCAGACGATATGGAAATGTCGGGGCGTACTTCGCGCAGCTTGCGGATCTTCTGCTTGTACTCCAGCGTGGTGTGGCCGCGTTTCATCAGCGCCAGAATGCGGTCCGAACCGCTTTGCACCGGCAGATGTAAATAATTGACCAGCTTGTCCACCGACGCATAGGCCTCAATCAGGCTGTCGGTGAATTCCACCGGGTGCGAAGTAGTAAAGCGAATTCGTTCGATGCCATCGATGGCGGCGACGTAGTGAATAAGCGTGCCCAGGTCACACAGCATGCCGTCGTGCATTGGCCCCTGGTAGGCATTGACGTTCTGCCCCAGCAGGTTGACCTCGCGTATGCCCTGCTCGGCCAGCCGCACCGTTTCGGCAATAACATCATCGAACGGCCGGCTGAACTCTTCACCGCGGGTGTACGGCACCACGCAAAATGAGCAGTACTTGCTGCAGCCTTCCATGATGGACACGAACGCCGTCGGGCCCGCGGCGCGCGGCTTCGGCAGGTGATCGAACTTTTCGATTTCCGGGAAGCTGACATCGACCACCGCCTGACCCCGCTTGCGGGTATCGTCGATGAGCTGCGGCAGCCGGTGCAGCGTCTGCGGTCCGAACACCACGTCGACACAAGGTGCGCGTTTGGTAATCGCCTCGCTTTCCTGGCTGGCGACACAGCCGCCAACACCGATCACCGTGCCCGGCTTTGTTTCCTTGAACGTCTTCCAGCGTCCCAGCAATGAAAAGACCTTTTCCTGCGCCTTCTCACGGATCGAGCAGGTATTGAGCAACAGCACGTCGGCTTCAGCCGGATCGTCGGTAACCTCCAGGCCATGGGATTCCCGCAGCACGTCAGCCATCCTGGCCGAGTCGTACTCGTTCATCTGGCACCCGAAGGTCTTGATGTGCAGCTTGCCGCTCATAAGGCCGGCCATCTTACCGTAGCAGCGGCATCCTTGCCGCGCTCACCTGCGCGCAATCGCGCCTGGAAGGCGCTCCTACGGTAACGGATCGCCAGTGCCTGGCACCCGGCTTCGTAGCAGCGGCATCCTTGCCGCGATCACCTGCGCG
>JABDJB010000037.1 GCA_013003425.1 Gammaproteobacteria bacterium
ATGGATGCAGCAGTCGCGCTGCGGCTGGCGATTTTTGCCAGAACTTCCGAATGCGCCAGCGCGGAAAACTCCAGGCCGCCATAGCGTTTCGGAATAATCATGGCGAAAAAGCCATTGTCCTTGAGGAACTGCCAGGTGTCTTCGCTGAGATCGGCCAGCTCGTGGGTAACTTCCCACTCGTCGATCATGATGCACAGTTCTTCGACCGGTCCGTCGAGGAATTCCTGTTCTTCGGTGGTCAGCTCCGGGCGTGGATAGCCCAGCAGCTTTCCCCACTTGGGTTCGCCACCGAACAAGTCTCCATCCCACCACACGTCGCCGGCTTCCAGCGCGGCACTCTCGGTAGCGGACATCCGCGGGAGCACCTTGCGAAACAACTTGAGCACCGGCCGGCTGATGCGATTGCGGCGGAAATCGGTGAAGTTCAGCGCCACCATGGTGCCGAACAGGGCCAGCACCAGCAGGTTCCAGGCAAAACCACCGCTGCCGAATGCAAGGTAGGCAAAGACGGCAGCGCCGGCGATGATCGTGGAGGTGCGCAGGTCGACGCGCCGGTAGGCCAGCGTCAGGCCACCCCCGAGGAAGAGCAGAGTCCAGAACAAAAACGACACGGTCGGTCCCCTTATTCGATACAGAAGTGGGCGGATAGCGATTACTCGCTGGGGAGATCTCCAATATACCCCCGGTTGGTGCATTGCACAAATAGCATGAAGCTAACTCATTGATTTATATATATCAGAGCCGTTTCTGGCGGAGATGTTGTTTTACAAACGCCACAAAAAAGCCCCCGTCGAGGGGGCTTTTGCCAACTGTTCATGACGTGGGGTGGTCAGGTGGACCTGGGCGTTATCCGGGCATAGCCGTCGAGAAACAACACCCTCACACTGTCGCCGACGCGAAAGTCTGTTTTCGGGTCGATTTCCTGAACCACTGCAATGGTGTCACCGTCGCGTAGCGTTACGGTGATCTCGACACCCTTTCGGCGGGTAACGCCTTCTTCCACGGCGGCACCGGCGACGCCACCGACCGATGCGCCGACGACTTTCATCACCTTGCGCCCGCGCCCATCGCCGACTTCTTCAAAAGCGGTGCCGCCAATGATGGCACCAATAAGCGGCCCGATACGTGACTTGGTGCCCTCGATAGACACCAGCCGCAACTCCTCGATAGTGCCGTAGGTTACCTGTTGTGGAACACGGGCTTCGTGACGGCCATAGTGATCGCCGGTCAGGCGTGCAAGGCAACCGCTAAGGCCGGCAGCCAGCAGCAGGATAATCAGGAATCTGTACATTGTATTCTCGCTCTGTTCTTGCAGCATCGCCGCCCCAGGCTGAACGGCCGCTGAACCCCTAGAGCAGGTCTTTCACGCCGTCGCGTTCCTCTCTCAGTTCGGCATCGGACACCGACATTCGTTCCCGGCTGAAGCTGTCGATTTCCAGATCCTGCACAATGCTGTAATCGCCGTCATCACAGGTCACCGGGAAGGAATAGATCACTCCCTCGCCGATGCCATAGCTGCCGTCGGAAGGCACCGCCATGCTGACCCAGTCACCGACCGGCGTGCCGCGGGTCCAGTCCCGCATGTGGTCGATAGCCGCTGACGCCGCCGATGCTGCCGACGACGCGCCGCGCGCCTTGATGATTGCCGCGCCGCGCTGCTGCACAACCGGGATGAACTCCTCTTGCACCCAGCTGTTGTTGATGTGATCGCTTGCCGGTTTGCCCTTTATCAGGCAGTGGCTGACATCCGGGTACTGCGTCGCCGAGTGATTGCCCCAGATGGTCAAGCGTTTTATCGCTGTCACATGCACGTCGGACTTTGCTGCCAGCTGGCTGATGGCGCGATTGTGATCGAGTCGCGTCATGGCAGTGAAGTTGGCCGGGTTGAGGTCAGGTGCATTCGCGCGTGCAATAAGCGCATTGGTATTGGCCGGGTTACCGACAACGAGAATCTTGCAGTTGCGATGAGCGTGGTTGTTGAGCGACTTGCCCTGGGCCGAGAAAATGCCGGCGTTCTCGCGCAGCAGGTCTTTGCGTTCCATGCCAGGCCCGCGCGGTTTGGCGCCGACCAGCAGTGCATAGTCAGCATCTTCGAACGCAACGTCAGCCTGGTCCGTGGCGATGACGCCTACCAGCGTATTGAACGCGCAATCGTTCAGCTCCATCACCACGCCCTGCAAGGCCTGCAGCGCCGGCGGTATCTCCAGTAGCTGCAGCCGCACCGGTTGCTCTGCACCGAGCATCTGCCCCGAGGCAATGCGAAACGCCAGCTGGTACCCAATCTGGCCGGCCGCGCCGGTTATTGCAACGTTGACTGGTTTTTTCATCCCCGGAACTCCATCACGCGTGATCAGGCGGGAAATACTACCACCCGTTTCGACCAGCGGTAGCCCGGTTCAACGCTCGATCACGGCATCCTCGCGTCGCAGCGGGAAATCCGGCGGCAACGCATAGTCGGGGTAGTAATCGAGAAACTCTGCCAGCTGCATCCGCGCGCGGTCATTGTCGCCCCGGTCGACCAGTTGCGCTATATCACGCAGCCACTCCCGCGCGTCGGGAATGACAGCAGGCCTGATCGCCTCTTCGGCCCGCAGAGGGTAGCCTTGTGGCAACTGGTATTCCGGGTATTCAGCCAGGAACAAACCGAGTTCACGCCGTGCCGTCAGCTCGCGGCCGCTCTCATGCAGGCTGGCAATCTCATCCAGCCAGTCAACCGGCATCAGGCCGCCGCTTCTGCCGAGAGACTTACTCTGCCGGCTGTTGTTGGCCATTGCAGTATCGGCGGCCATCGGTGCAACCTGCGCGCCGCTCATGCGCGCATGTGGCCGGAGCCCGGCCGGCTCGCTCCCAGCATAGGCATCTGTCTCGGCCCGTTGCGGCAGTTGTGCTTGCGCATCTTCGCGTGGATATTCGCTACCGCTATCCCGGGATTCCTCAGCGGCCGCTTGTCTTTGCGGCTCGCTTTCTGCCGGCGTGATGGCGGCATCCGGCACGACGGCCTGCTGCTGTGCGCTGTCGGGCCGCTTGCCGGGCCCGTCATCGGCGGCGGTCGCCGAAACCGCCAGCGGCTGGTCGAAGGCGTTCGCCGGTGCGGGCGCCGCAGCAGGTTGAGCCGACTGGCCCGCCAGTTCACGTCGCGCCCTGTCGGTCGGCAACCGGTCGGCAAGTTCCGCCGGCACAGCGTCGGTCTCGACCATCGCCGGGGCTCGCTCCGGGGGCGGCGCTGTAGTTTCAAACACCCTCACAACCAGAGGAACCGCGAAGATTACCGTTGCTGCCAGCGCCGCCGGCATGGTCCAGCGACGCCAGCGATGTACCCGCACCACGGTATCGTCCTCTTTCGCGGCGACGCGGCGTGCCTCTGCCAGAATGCGTTCGTCCAGGTGAGCCGGCGGAACTGTCTCTTTCAGCTCGCCGTATGCGCGCATCACCGACGATTCATCTTTACGCCAGTCGCCCGGCTTGTCGGTTTTGTCACTCATGACCCGGTTCCTCCAGCGCATTGCGCAGTTTGCGCATGGCGTAGCGCAAGCGGCTTTTCACAGTTTCACGGCCGACTCCGGTAATTTCTGCTATCTCAGCGAGATCGAAGTCGCCCTCGGTGCGCAGCAGAAAAGCCTCACGCTGCTCACCGGGCAGTTGTGCAATTGCTGCCGCAAGCCGGGCGCCTGCTTGTGACAGCGCCGTGGCGCTTTCCGGATTGCCGGTGGCTGCATGCAGTTCATCCGGTTCGGCGGCCGCGCTCAGGTCGACGGCACTGCGTCCTTGCTTGCGTACATGATCGATAAAGCAGTTACGAGCGATCTGGAAAAGCCAGGTAGTAAATTTGGCGCGCGCCTCATAGCGTTCACGACTGCGTATTACCCTGATCCACACTTCCTGGAAAATTTCCTCGGCATTGGCTGCATGGTTGCACTGGCGCAGCAGGTAACGGTAGAGCGCACCCTTGTGTCTGCTGTACAGGGTCTCGAAAGCGCCGGCATCGCCATCGCGATACCGCAGCATGAGATCCCGGTCGTCGCCCGTCTGCAGCATGACCGGCAGCATAACGCTGCCGGTATCGCAGGGTCGAACCGCGCGGCCTCTGTCGGCCGCGGCACTGCCTGTTCCCGAGTCCAACGCGGTCCTGTCCCTGCCAGTGAATCAGTTGGCGACACGGTAGACGTGGCCGTCGACCTCAAGCGCGGCTGTCCGGCCGCTGAGCTCGATGGCCCGTTCCACCAGTTCGACAAACTCGGTGCGGTAGCCGTTGCGATCCCTGCCGGTAGAGCCGGCCGCCAGGGCGGCGATGGCTTCGAGTTCGAAGCCGTTGAGGTAATCACCACCACGCAGACGCTGGCCGAACGCAGCAACGGCGGCTGCAAAACGGAAATCGCGATGCATGCGCGTCATTTGATTGTGCGACACCGGTGTTTCGATCAGGCTGCTGTGATCTCCATCAGGCTGCTTGTATCGCAACCTGACGAAGGCCAGCTCTTCGTTGAGCATATCCGGTGTACCGCTTGCCGGTGCATAGCGCAGCGGCTCGTTGAGCTGCGCCGGGCTGCCTTTCAGTGTCACTTCGTACAGCGCTGTTACGGTATGGCCGGCACCAATCTCGCCGGCGTCGATCTGGTCGTTGTTGAAGTCTTCCCGTCGCAGCATGCGGTTCTCATAACCGACGAGTCGATACTCGGCCACAACATCAGGATTGAACTCCACCTGGATCTTGACGTCCCTGGCAATGATTTGCAGCGTAGAAGACATTTCCTCGACCAGCACCTTGCGTGCTTCGCGCCGGCTGTCGATATAGGCGTAATTGCCGTTACCGGCGTCAGCAATCTGCTCAAGCAGCTTGTCGTTGAAATTTCCGCTGCCGAAACCCAGCGCCGTCAGGGCGACGCCATTGCGGCGCTTTTCCTCGACCAGGTTGACCAGCGCCTCGAAATTAACAGTGCCTACATTGAAATCGCCATCGGTGGCCAGGATGACCCGGTTGATGCCGCCCTCGACGAAACCACGCCGGGCCATGTCGTATGCGAGATGTATGCCGGCGGCACCGTTTGTGCGCCCGGCAGCAGTCAGGTTGTCGAGCGCCGCCATAATGCGCGCTTTGTCAGCACCGCTGGTCGGTTCCAGAATGACACCCGCGCCACCGGCATAGCCGGCGATTGCAACAGAGTCGCGCGCTTCGAGATTGCGCGTCAACAGCTGAAGTGCATCTTTCAGCAGCGGCAGCTTGTCGGGGCTGCGCATCGATCCGGAGACGTCCACCAGGAATACCAGGTTGGCCGGTGGCCGCTCGTTAGCCGGCACCTCGAAACCTTTCAGTCCGATATGCATCAACAACGAATCCGGATTCCACGGCGTGGGGGCAACTTCTGTGATGACACTAAAGGGTGTGTCAGGCGTGTCCGGGGCGGGGTAGTTGTAAGAGAAATAGTTGATCAGTTCCTCGACGCGTACGGCATCCTGCGGCGGCAACTGCCCGTCGCCAAGGAAGCGACGCACGTTTGAATACGAGCCGGTATCGACATCGATACTGAAAGTTGAAACCGGATCGATGCGTGCCAGCTTCACCGGGTTATTGTCGTAGCTGGCGTAATTCTCGCGATTCACTGGTTCAACTGGCGCGCGCGGACAACAGCGCGCCTGCTTGTGCTGGCCGGTCAGCACAGCTGTCGACGACCCCGCCACAGGTTGGGGTGCGTATGCGGCCTGTTCGCGGGCGACAGCCCGGTCCACCCGGTTGCCGGCCGCGGTTATATCTTCTTCAGCCCGCAATTCGGGCTCGGCCCGGGTGGCCTGGCGCTCATACCCGGTGCCGGCGCAGGCGGTCAGCGCGGCAACGGCACCGGTCAGCAACATTTTCGATAAGTAACTGTTTTTCATTGCAATGCTCCCTGTGAGCAGTGGTAGGTATTGAGTGAAACGCCGGCCGGCCGCCAATGGGGTTAAGAGGGGGTCTTGTAATTGCCAGCTATGGTGTTATAGTCATGTATAACACTACTGCACCAAGAGCGGTGCATGCCCTTCGGAGAATGCCTTGGATCCTAACTGGAACGACAGCCAGCCCATCTATCGCCAGCTGCGCGACAAGGTGGTGACCATGATTCTGGAGGGCGTGCTGCGAGATGGTGACGCATTGCCCTCGGTGAGGCAGGTCGCCGGGGAATACCAGCTCAATCCGCTGACAGTTATGAAGGGTTACCAGGAACTGGTTGACGAGGACCTGGTGGAGAAGAAACGTGGCCGCGGGATGTTTGTAAAGGAGGGGGCGCAAAAAGCCCTGCTGCGCGACGAGCGCGCGCGATTCCTCGATGATGAATGGCCGCAGGTCGTGGCACGAATAAAACGGCTCGGGCTGAAAGTGAGCGAGCTCCTGGCAAAACTCAACGGAGAGGAACGTTGAACAACATCGTAACGGCACGCGGGCTGCGCAAACGCTTTGGTGACGTACATGCCCTTGACGGCGTGGACTTCAGCATCCCGCCAGGCCGCATTGTCGGTTTGATCGGGCCCAACGGTGCCGGCAAGACCACCGCACTGAAAGCGATCCTGGGTCTGACCCGTTTTGAGGGCGAGCTTGATGTGCTCGGCTGCGACCCCTACCGCGAGCGCGCGAAGCTGATGCAAAGCGTGTGTTTCATAGCAGACGTTGCGATCCTGCCGCGCTGGCTCAAGGTGAGTCAGGCGCTGGACTTCGTTGCCGGCGTCCATCCGCGTTTTAATCGCGATCGCGCCGAGGCGTTCCTGGCGAGAACCAATATCAGCCGCCAGCAGAGAGTACGCACATTGTCTAAAGGTATGGTAGCGCAGCTGCATCTGGCGCTGGTTATGGCTATTGATGTACAGCTGCTGGTGCTGGACGAACCGACTCTTGGCCTGGATATCCTGTATCGCAAGAAATTCTACGAGACGCTGCTGAACGATTACTTCGATGAGCAACGCACGATTGTGGTCACCACCCACCAGGTCGAGGAAGTAGAGAATATCCTGACCGATCTGCTGTTCATCAATAACGGTCGAATCGTGCTGAACGAAAGCATGGACGATGTGGCCGAAAAATATGTCGAGCTGTTGGTAAAGCCGGAACATTCCGACGCAGCCCGTGCATTGGGCGCCATACACGAACGCGAGGTGCTGGGCAAACGGCTGTTTCTTTTCCAGGACGTCGCACGCGACCGCTTATCAGAGTTGGGTGAACTGCATCGCCCCAGCATTGCCGATCTTTTTGTTGCCAAGATGCAGGGGGTAGCAGCATGAAGACGTTCTCGTGGTTACTGCGGCGAGAAGTGTGGGAACACCGATCAGTTTATCTCGTGCCGCTGGTGTTCCTCAGCCTGCTGGTTCTGGTGTACAGCTACGGCCTGCTGGTGCACGGACCGACCGGCATGGTCGACTTTCACAGCGATCACGGCGCGATGAGTTTCAGCGACGCCCTGGAGGAGCCGCAGGCACGCATGGCGTTCAAGCTTGCGGCAGGCGGTTTACCTTTTATCGTGCCGGCAATACTGCTCAATGCAGCCATGCTATTTGTATGGTTTTTCTACCTGACCGATGCTCTGTACGCTGATCGCCGCGATCGCAGCGTGTTGTTCTGGAAGTCGTTGCCGGTAAACGACGCTTCGGCCGTCCTGTCGAAGTTTGTTACCGCAATGGCCGTAATTCCATTGTTCACTCTGGCCGGTGTGCTTGTTGCCGCGACATTCATGACGCTGGCCAATACGGTGTTTGCCTGGCTGATCGGGGCAAGCGCATGGGAGCTGATCTGGTCGCAGATACCAATGTTCTCAGCACCGCTGACCCTGTTATACGCCTTCGCCGTCCAGTCATTGTGGTACGCGCCGCTATTTGGCTGGCTGCTGCTGGCTTCTGCCTGGGCGCGGCGGGTTCCGGCGTTGTGGGCAATCCTGCCCCCCGCCGCCGCTGCGCTGCTGGAAGTGGCTGTTTTACGCAGCTCCAATTTTGCCGAGTTGCTCGCGGTCCGGCTCACGCCGATAGTGCCGACTGCATATCGTGACGAGGAAATGGGCCGCGTACTCGACCGGGTGCACTACAGCGGTGAGGACATCGACTGGACCCAGGCGTTCGGCACCCTGATCGATCCGCAGTCATTCCTGGCTGAACCGGGCATGTGGGGCGGGCTGGTAGTCGCGGCAATTTTTGTCGGTGCAGCGGTCTGGCTGCGTCGTTATCGCGACGAGAACTGAGGAGTAGACAGAATGTCACGCTGGCTTGCACTGGTAGTTATAAGCGCACTGGTCATTAGTGGATTAAGCGGCTGTGTGCTGGTTGTAGCCGACGAAGGGGTTACCCACGATTTCGTGGTTGAGCGCGGCAGTAACCTGGCCCGCAGCATCCAGCGCGATATCGATAATGATGCTGCGCTGGCAGTCAGCGATATCGAGATAAGCGAGGACGATGGCATCGTGACTTTGCACGGCCGGGCAGAAAACCTCGGCGCGGTCCAGCATGCAATAGACGTGGCGGCACGTTACGAGGAAGTTTCTGCTGTTGTGTCGCGGCTGCGGGTCAAGGTCGAGCTGTAGCAGCAAGCCGCTCGATTTGTCTGCCCTGCACAATTTTGCGGCCGGTAATACCGGTGCGATCGAGTCCGATCATGGCCGCGGCTACTGTGTCAGCATTCACGGCGCGGTAATTTGACAGCCTTCCGGCGAGCAGCGGGTTTATCAGCCGTGTCGCCCACTTGCCAAGCAATTCCGCCGGCCGCAGTTCGGCGCGTTCACCGAGCAGCAGTGAAGGCCGGATAAATGCATATCCGGTAAATCCTGCGTTTTCAATGCTGATCTCCATTTCACCTTTGATGCGCAGGTAGAAACTGGAAGAACTGGCATCGGCACCGACTGACGAGACTATGACAGCAGTGGTGCACCCGGCAGCGCGTGCGGCAGCGGCCAGTTTGACGACCAGATCGAGGTCGATTGCGCGGAATGCGTCCTGGCTGCCAGCCTTGCGAATGGTTGTACCGAGGCAGCAAAAAAACGTGTCAGCAGCCGGCACTTCAACCGTGCCGGAAAAATCCGTGACCAGGTGTGTTACGCACTGATGTTCGAACGCCGGCGCACGACGGCCAACGGTTGTTACCGTGTAGCCGCCCTGTGCCGCAAGCTGAGCGAGCAACCGGCCGCCGACCAGTCCGGTGGCGCCCGCCAGTAACGCGTGCCGGCTCACGCCGGACATCCTGCTTCAACGAGCGCCCGCTTCGCTGCACTGGTCATGCGTTTTATGGCTGCTTCGCGTTTTAGCGCTGCGCCACGACTGGCTGCCTGCTCGCTATAGACGAGGCCTACCGGAAGACGGGTGCGTGTATAACGCGATCCGCTGCCATCGTTGTGGGCTGCAATGCGTCGCTCAAGGTCAGTAGTGATGCCGGTATACAGGCTGTCATCCGCGCATCGCACCATGTATACAACCCAGTTCTGCGTGCTGCTCACAACACAGTTGTAACACCACCCGACGGTGACCACCAGTCATGCTAGTGTGCGGCTGAGCAGACTATGACCAGATTCCGCTACACCGCGATCATCGCTGTGGTTGTCGCCAACATGGTTGGTACCGGCGTGTTCACCAGCCTGGGCTTCCAGTTGCTTGAAATCAGCTCGGGATTCGTCCTGATGATGCTGTGGGCGGTTGGCGGCGTCATCGCGTTGTGCGGAGCCATGAGCTATGCAGAACTTGGCGCGGCATTGCCGCGGTCGGGCGGCGAGTACAATTTCCTGTCGCGCATCTATCATCCGGCCGCCGGTTTCGTGTCCGGGTGGGTTTCAGCGACTATCGGTTTTGCTGCGCCCACGGCGTTGGCAGCGATAACTTTCTCCGCTTATGCAACGTCGGTATTTCCGGCTGCACGACATGACTGGTTGCAGAAGGTGCTCGCCAGCCTACTGGTTGTTGTGCTTGCCCTGGGCCACGCAGGTACGCGTCGCAACAGCAGCAGTCTGCAGATGATCTTCACAATATTGAAGGTGATGGCGATCTGCGTGTTTTGCATCGCGGCGTTGCTGGTTGTCGAGTCACCCCAGCCGGTTGAATTCCTGCCGCAACCGGGCGACGCAAGCCTGCTTGGCAGCGCCAGCTTTGCAGTGGCCCTGATTTACGTCAGTTATGCGTATACCGGCTGGAATGCAGCAACCTATCTGAGTGGGGAACTGGACAGACCGCAGCGCTACCTGCCGCTTATCCTGCTGTCCGGTACGCTGCTGGTTATGCTGCTCTACCTGGCGCTCAACTACGTATTCCTGCGTGTCGGGCCAATGGACCAGATGCGCGGTCAGGTGGAGATCGGCTTTATCGCAGCGGAAGCCGCCTTTGGGCCAACCGGCGGCAAGCTGGCTGGCGTAGTGCTTGCAGCGCTGCTCATATCAACTGTCAGCGCGATGACCTTAGCCGGGCCACGGGTGTTGCAGGTAATCGGCGAGGATTTTTCTGCGTTGCGTTTCCTGGCACGCACAAATTCCGATGGAGTGCCAACGCTTGCGATCATGCTGCAATCTTTGCTGGCGGTTGTATTCATTATTACCTCCGGGTTTGAATCGATACTGGTCTTTGCCGGCTTCACTCTTGCGCTGAACAGTTTTGTAACCGTATTCGGCGTCTTTGTGCTGCGCTGGCGCCAGCCCGGGCTGCGCCGCCCATACCGCGTCTTTGCCTACCCCCTGCCGCCTTTGGTCTATCTCATGCTTACCGGCTGGACGCTGGTTTTTGTCCTGATCGAAAAGCCTGTCGAAGGCCTGTTTGGCCTCGGGATCATTGCGGTGGGGCTGATTTTTCATTTTTTCACGCGCCGTGCTGCCGCCACTGGGACGACGTGACCAGCGTATACAAGTTGCCACTGGCGCCCGGCACCCACCTGCTGACACAATAGCGTTATGCAACCAGCGTTCGCCGTGCTGATTCGATTGATTGCCAGTAGCTGCAGTGCGGTCTGGTGCGAGCTGCCGCAGCGGTCGGGATTTGTCCGCAGCAACACCGGGAGGGCGGCCCGATGACGCCCGCGGTTACTCTGCGACTGGCCGTTCCGGCTGATGCAGAGATGATTGCGGCAATGTCGCGCAAACTGGTCGAGCACGGGCTGCGCTGGACCTGGCGCCCCGAGCGCGTGGCGCGCCACATCGAACGGCGCGATACTGCGGTCCTGGTTGCGCTGGATGGCCGCCGTCTTGCCGGCTTTTCCATCATGCATTTTGGTGACGATGCGGCCCATCTGAACCTGCTTGCCGTCGAACCCAGTTACCGCAATACTGGCGTCGGCAGTCGCATGCTCAAGTGGCTGGAAGAGACGGCACGTGTAGCCGGTGTTTTTTCCGTGTCACTGGAGGTGCGTGTCAGCAATCGCGCGGCATCCAGTTTTTATCGCACGCTTGGTTATCGCGAGACCGCTGTGCTGCATGGTTATTACCAGGGTATTGAAGATGCCGTGCGAATGCATCGTGACCTGAGCGTTACCGTCAACTCTTGATTCGTCCTGCCTTTCTGCTGTTGTTATTTTTCGCTTTGCACGCGGCGCTGGCCGGCGTGCACGATGATATTGGTTTTACGCGTCTGAAAAACGAGCTTGGAGACAAGCTGCCAACCGGCGCCGGTATTCTCATCGGCCAGGTCGAGTCACCACTTGGCGTTGACCATGACAACAAAGAGGCAACCCTGAAGGTAAATACCTGGGTGCCGAACCCGAAGGCATCAGGACTGCGTGATGTCGCTATCGTCAACTACCGGGAAGCAAGCGAAGGCGTGTATTCCGGTCACGCGACGGCGGTGGCCCGGCGCCTGGCGGGCAGCGGCCGCAACCAGGGTCTGGTCAGTGATCTTGCCGAACTCAGGGTGTATTCAACCGGTCATTACCTGGGTGGCGCATTGCTGCAGACAAGGCGTGCTGGTGCGCCCATGGCAATCCCGTTGCGTTTGATAAACCACAGCTGGGCCGGTAATGGCCGCAATTCGGAGATCCTGCGCCGCAGTGACTGGTTGACCGAAAAGGATGAGGTAATACAGGTTGTCGGCGTTAGCAATGCCAAAGACAAGGTTAATACCTCCTACATGGCCGCAGCAGTCAATGCGATAGTAGTCGGTCGCAGCGATGCAAATCACAGCGTTGGTACACCGGCGATAGACGATATTTACCTCAGCGGACGTGCCCGGCCCCACCTCGTGGCGCCGTTGAAGACCGGCAGCGCAGCCGCACCTACCGTGTCATCTGCTGTCGTGCTGCTGCTTGAGGTCGCAGCGAATCCGGCGCTCTCCAGCCGTGCTCAGCCATTCATCAATCGTGGCGGCATACAAATTTACGACGCCGGCAGATCGGAAGTGATGCGCGCGGTACTGATGGCCGGTGCTACCCGCAAGACGCGAAACAGCAGTCACGGGGATATTGCCGGATACCGTGACGTCGCAGAAAACCGGATGCCCAACGGGCTCGATCGTCGATATGGTGCCGGTCAGCTCGATATTTACAACGCCTGGAAAATCCTGACCGCCGGCGAGCAGGAAAACGTGTCACGTCCATGCGGGTTTGACTACGAACCGGCTCTTGCTGCGGGAGGTGTGCGCGACTACGAGTTGCCGATGTCCGGCGCCGGCGGCCAACTGGCTGCAACGGTGTCCTGGAATCTTCTGTTCCCGGCGGCGCGCGGGGACAACATCGACCTGAGTGCCCGGCTCAATCGCCTGGAGCTCAGCCTGATCGAGGTGAGCGGTGATGGCGAGCGGGTCGTCAGGGAATCGGCCAGTCCGGCAGATACTACGCAATCGCTGTACGAAACGCTGCAACCCGACACTGCTTACCTGCTGCGTGTTACCCGGGCAGACGCCGCAGCCGGTAGTCAGGATTTCGCGCTGGCATGGCATGTCATCAGTAATGAAGCGCCATAACGGGCTGAACAGGCAGGGACTGCACATGCTAATTGATTGTCCGGCAGGGTAGAATAGGCCGGGTAATCACATGGCGGTGACAACTAAGGAGTCCGGGTGCGTTTCACCTTTAGTCTGATACTCGTGATGCTGGCCAGCATTGCGACAGCCGAGGACCGGCTGGCAGAAGAGCTCGACTCATTCTGCAAGCGCGTCGATGCCAAGCTCAGCTCGGTCAATCGCGGTGAGTGCCTTCGTCTCGGTCTGGTCGACAGCGGCGCTGATTCCAACGAGGCAACACCCCTGTGGTACCGGGATTTTGAACCCGATGAGCCGGTCGCGCGCGTGTTGCTGATTGGTGGCATCCACGGCGACGAGTACAGCTCTGTCAGCATAGTGTTCAAATGGCTGGCGATGCTTGAGGAAAACCTCGGTGAAAGGTTTCACTGGCGTGTGGTACCGGTGCTCAATCCTGACGGACTCCTCCGACCGCCGCGCATGTCGTCCCGCATGAACGCCAACGGTGTCGACCTGAACCGCAATTTCCCTACCCCAAACTGGGATGAAGAGGCGCATGAGTACTGGATAAAGCGGACCTGGAAAAACAAGCGTCGCTATCCCGGACCGGCGGCCCTCAGCGAACCTGAAACAAGCTGGCTGGTTGAGCAGATCGAGAGCTTCCAGCCTCATGCCGTCGTTGCCGTGCACGCGCCACATGGCGTTGTCGATTTTGATGGGCCGCGCGTGCCGCCGCGTCAGCTGGGTCCACTCGAACTGCGGTTGCTCGGTACGTATCCGGGTTCTATGGGACGGTACATTGGTGTACACCGCGGTATCCCGCTATTGACGCTGGAACTGGAGAGCGCCTTCGGCATGCCTGTGTATGAAGAGGTCCACGCGATCTGGTACGACATGCTCGGTTGGCTGCACGAGAAGATTGCAATTCCTCTCAAGCTGGCGAGGGAAAGCGAAGCTGCCAACGACCTGATACGGGTAGGCCCCAAGCCGGACAACGAGGGTTGAGTCAGGCGGCCCGCATGAACACAACCGGCCGCTTTTTTGCCCATGGTTCAGTCTTGCTGGCCCCGCTGCTCTACGCACAGGGGCTGTACACTCGCTCGAAGATTTCCCGCCTGCCGGAGGCCGCGGGACCGCGCAGCGGCCGGGTGGCGGGTGGCGCAAGTGTATTGCGGCTGCTATTGCTCGGCGAATCTACAGTGGCCGGTGTAGGTGCTGCCAGCCACGACGAGGGACTGGCCGGGCAGGCCGCGGGCGCAGTCAGCGCCATGACCGGCTCGACAGTCGACTGGCGTGTGCACGCGGCTAACGGTGTAACGGCAGCCGGATTGCGTGCCAGCCTCAATGAACTGCCCCCCGATACGCGGGCGGACCTTATTGTTGTGGGTCTCGGTGCCAATGACGTATTCCGCCTGCAGGGGCCGGTTGGCTGGGAGCGGGACCTTCAGGCACTGATTGACGACGTGCGCGAGCGCTGCGGTTTTGCCCCGGTAATTCTTTGCGCCATGCCGCCGATTGGTCATTTCCCTGGCCTGCCACAGCCGTTGCGCAGCGTGCTCGGTTTGCGTGCAAAGCTACTTGACCATGCCACCGAAAAACTGGCGGGCCGCAAGACAAGCGTCCACTATCTGCCATTCGAACTGGAAATGGATCCGGCGCTGTTTTCTGCTGACGGCATACATCCGTCGACCCAATGCTACGCGCTGTGGGGTGATGCTATAGCCCGGCTGGCTATCGAACACCTGCCGGCGCGTGGCTGAATAGAAGTTCTGCGTGGCCGACGCGGCCGAACAAACTCCCTCGATAGCATCGCCCTCGCGCTTTCTCGGTGTATTCCGTTACAGTCGCCGTGCGCTGCAGCTGGTGTGGAGTACGAGTGCCCGCCTCGCCATCGTACTCGGGATCTTCACGCTTGTTGCCGGGGTGCTGCCGGCAGCGGTTGCCTGGGTTGGTCAACTGATTGTCGACAGCGTGGTCGCGGCCATCGAGCTGCACAGGAGCAGTACCGGCGACGGCACACAGCGCGTGCTGAAATTTGTCGCGCTGGAAGCAGCAATTGTCATTGCCATCGCCGGCGCACAACGCGGAATCAATGCCTGCCAGTCGCTGCTGCGCGCACTGCTTGGCCAGCGTGTCAACGTGATGATCCTGGAGAAAGCGCTGACGTTGCGGCTGGCGCAGTTCGAGGATTCGGAGTTTTACGACAAGCTGACGCGGGCAAGACGGGAGGCGTCCAGCCGGCCTCTGTCACTGGTCAAACGCACGTTCGCGCTGGTGCAAAATGCCATCTCGCTGATCAGTTATGCAATTTTGCTGGTGCGGTTCTCACCGTGGGCTGTTGTAATCCTGGCGCTGGCCGGCTTGCCCGCGTTCGTCGCTGAAGCCAAGTTTTCCGGCGATGCATTCCGGCTGTTTCGCTGGCGATCGCCCGAAACCCGCAAGCAGATGTACCTGGAAATGGTGCTGGCGCGCGAGGACAGTGCCAAGGAGGTCAAGCTGTTCAAGCTCGGGCCGCTGCTGCTGGATCGTTACCGCAAAATTTTCGACAAGCTGTTCGCTGAAGACCGCTTACTTACCCTGCGCCGCGACACATGGGGTTTTGTGCTCGGCCTGATCAGCACGGCGGCCTTTTATGGCGCATACGCCTGGATCGCAGTGGAAACCGTGCGTGGCCAGATCACGCTGGGAGAAATGACCATGTACCTGCTGCTGTTCAAGCAGGGTCAGGCGGCAGTGGCGTCCGCGTTGCAGTCGATCAGCGGCATGTACGAGGACAATCTCTACTTGTCCACCCTGTACGAGTATCTGGAACAGGATGTGCCGGGTGCCGGCGGCGAAGCGGTGCGTGGGCCCAAACCGGGTGATGGCGTGCGTTTTAACGACGTGTCGTTTACCTATTCCGGTGCAGCGGAGCCGGCCCTGCGTGATATTTCTTTTCACCTGAAACCCGGCCAGAGCCTTGCGCTGGTGGGGGAAAACGGCGCCGGCAAGACAACCCTGGTCAAACTGCTCACCCGTCTGTACGAACCCGACTCTGGCAGTATCACGCTGGACGGCAAGGACCTGAGCGAATGGGACATTGAAACGTTACGGGAGCGGGTTGGGGTAATTTTCCAGGACTTTGGCCGCTACCAGTTCCCGGTCGGCGAAAACATTGGCGCGGGCGACGTCGAACACTTCGATGATGAGGCGCGGTGGCGCGCGGCGGCGGAAAAAGGCCTGGCCGCGCCGTTTATCGATACCATGCCGGAAGGCTACGCGACCCAGCTCGGCCGCTGGTTCGCCAAAGGCCGCGAGTTATCCGGCGGACAGTGGCAGAAGATTGCCCTGTCACGAGCCTTCATGCGCATCAATGCTGACATTCTCGTGCTGGACGAACCCACAGCGGCGATGGATGCTGCCGCCGAGGCCGAAGTATTCGATCACTTCCAGCGCCTGAAAGAAAAGCGCATCGCCATACTGATCTCGCATCGTTTTTCCACTGTGCGGATGGCAGACCAGATCATGGTCATCGAAGACGGCCGCATCGTCGAGAGCGGCAGCCACGATGAGCTCATGCAGACCGATGGTCGCTATGCCCGACTGTTCGAACTGCAGGCGCGCGGCTACCGATAGTCTGGCGGGCCGCGACTACCTGCGATGGAGTTTGGCGGCGCGCTCTTGTGGGAGCGGCTTCAGCCGCGACAATGGTTAGCGGGCCGGGCCGGGTCGGCGATTGTTAGCCGGAGGTCCAGTCGAGTGAGCCGCGCAGTTGTGGTGGGATGCGTGTTGCGAAATGCTCCTGCATCGTTTCACGGCCCCCACCCTTGCCGCTGCGAAACACAATGGTGATAACCTGCTTGGTGAAATTCTTCTGTTCGCCGAGGATCAGGCAGCCGGTATCGGCCAGCACCTTGCGATACGCCTGCGCCGCTTCGGGCAGCGTCTCGGCTGCCAGACCCTTGATGCTCACGCTGTAAACCCGGCGGCTTTCCAGCACATAGATGAGGACAAAGCCAAACACGGTGGTAAGCACGGCAACGTGTGGCAGGTTAAGGCCGCAGCACAGCCCGATCAGCGTCACCAATATCGCCATGCCGGTTTGCGCCGGCGAGCCGAAATTTGTTCGGAAGCGCAGCAACCCGCCGATGCCAAATACAACCAGGCCGACAATCGGGCCGTATTTCAGCACCAGGGTACCGATGATGGCACCGACGACGCCAAAGATGACATAGGACTTCGGCTTGTCGAGCTGGGTCGGGCTGCCAAAGTTGCCGTAGGTTCGCGGATGGAAACCGATGATTGCGCTCAGTACTGTCGCAAGCACCAGCGACACCAGCAGGTTGAACAGGAAGCCTACATCGCCAAACGCTACCCAGCCTTCACTCATGCCGCCAAGCGTGGTCTCGGTCACTTCGGAAAACGGCTCCACCTGCCCAATTGCCGCGCCCGGCAGCAGAACTGCGGTCAGCAAAACATGACGGACAACCCGCATGACCTGGCGCATCTTCACTGTCGTCTCAGAACGCTATTTCGCGCCGCGCCGCCGCGATACGGTCACGCACAAAATCTTCGATGGCAGACAGGTCGTCGTTGTACGGCTCGGGGTCAATAGCGTCGTACCCGGATACATGCGGTGCCACTACCGACTGCAGCTCCTGCAGGCGCGTACGCACGGCCGTCAAGCTGGCAAATTCGCTGTCATCTGCCAGCAATTCGGCAACATAGCCGGCGTACTCGTCACGGAAATCGGCAAAGGCGAGCACTTTCTCCATCAGCACCGGATCGCCCGAGAGCCGGTCGTCGCCCCAGCGCAGGAAAGAGGCATCGGCTATGTTGCTGAATGCCCAGATACTGTCGAACAGTACGATGTCGTAGTCGTAAGGCACGAATACCCACTTTCCGTCATTGGGGTTGCGCACCAGGTAATAATTATTGCCGTTGCGCCAGTAATCATCCCAGTTGCCAAGAAATACATTGACCGCCTGGGCACGCAGCAAGGAGCGGATGTCGATCAGGTCCTCCAGCATTTGCTGCGTAGGGTTACCGTTGAGCATACCAATCAGTTCATTGAGGTAGGTCTCCCCTTCGAGGAAGTCCTTTTTCTTGGTTTTCAGGTCATACGCCGGCCGATAGGCATCGAAACCGATGCTGGCAAATGCAGGATCAGTAATCTCGGAGCCGATTTTTCCGGATTCTATGTTGTGGTCAAAATCAGCAGCGGCAAGATCAGCCGGACCAAAGCCCTGGTAGAGCGATTTGAAGACAAAACCATTTTTGCCGAAACGCCGCTGGGCCCAGGTCTTGTCGACGTGTTCGCCCATGAGATAAACACCCATGTAGCGTACCGGCTCGTCGCCTATCTTTATGTGCAGCCGGGTATACGCCTGACGCAAAGTCATCGCGCCGAACCGGTTAAGCAGATCGTAAGAGTACACTTCCCTCACGTAAGTCGGGTCGTTCTTGTTGTACTTGAGGTTCAGAGAGCGCACCGAACGAAAATCCCGGTTCTTGTTTTCTACCAGTGTCGGTACTTCCTGTGACGGGAGGCCATAAACACTCTCGGAGTCCTGGAACTGTTCGTTGAACTTGATACGGAAGTGCACGCGACGCAGGGAATTATCGGGGTCGTGCGGGCCGCTGCCTGCTTCGGGGCGCTGGCGGGAGAAAATATTTCCGCGCAGGCGAAAGCCAACATTGGCCACCTGCTCGGTCGCGGTGCCTGCGCCGTAAACAAAATCAGCACGGCGGAAAATCTCGCTGCGAGGGTTGGCATTGATGTCGTTGAGCAGTCCGTTCCACTCGTCCTCGGTTATCGCAATGGTGATGCTGTGCATCTTGCCGGTGTCGAACAGCTCAAGATAATCAGCGCTGAAAGTAGGCTTGTCTTTTCCGGTATTACTGTCATCAGCGGGCGGAGCCACGCTCGCCTGCGGTGGCGTGGCGCTGACGGTTGGCACCAGCTCGCTGCCACCACCACCGCCGCCACCGCAGCCGGCCAGTAAAAGCAGTAATACAGGTACGCCCAGGCGGGAAAATTTCATCATCATCGCAACTCAATTGTTGTGAGGAACTGCCAAGATTATAGCCATTCTGTCACCGCCGGAATTGGGAATTGTACGGAGCCGTCGTTTCGGCCGGCAGGTACTGCCTGTGGGGCGGAGCCGTATGGCTCCGGGCGCAGAATCAGTCGCCTGGAAGGCTGACTTCCCGCACCGCCCAGGCAAATATATCTGTTACAGGTATCAACAGCAGGGCGGAAATCAGCGACAATGCGCGAATGAAAAATATACTGATTCTGACGCTGGCAGCGCTGCTGCTGGGCGGTTGCAGCGGCCCCGGACCGGTGGATCCGGTGCAACCGGGGGACTGGCGTGGCGTGTTGACCCTGCCGGGTGGTGAGTTGCCGTTCAGCCTGCAGCTGAAACAGGACGGCACCGAATGGATGGCAGTTCTGGTCAATGGTGATGAGCGCGTGGAAGTTACCGATGTGACGGTGAACGAGCAGCAGATGACGCTGGTGCTGCCGGCCTTCAACACCCGTATCGACGCACGGCGCGACGGTGCCGGTTTTAGCGGCACCCTGACGCTGGTAAAGCGCGCTGGCAAGCAGCAGCATATTCCGTTCGTCGCAAGACCCGGGGAGGAGTACAGGTTTCTGCGAGTGCAGCCGGAGTCATATGTCGACGTTGACGGCCGTTGGGCCGTTACGTTTCGCGAGGATGACGGCAGCGAAAGCGAAGCAATTGCCGAGTTTGAACAAACCGGTAACGTGGTCGAAGGAACCTTTCTTACCCCTACCGGCGACTATCGTTTTCTGGCTGGCGAAGTCGATGGCAACCAGTTGTACCTGTCCACCTTTGACGGCTCGCATGCATTCCTGTTTACCGCAAAGCTGGAAGGCGCGCAGCTGCAAGGCGATTTCTGGTCTGGCACGGCCTGGCATGAAAGCTTTGTCGCCAGGCGTGATGCCAATGCCGCGCTGCCGGATGCCGACGAGCTGACGCAGCTTGTCGATGAGCAGTTCACTTTCAGTTTCCCTGATACCGACGGCAACATGGTCAGCCTCGACGACCCGCAGTTTGATGGCAAGGTCGTACTGGTTGCGCTGGCCGGCAGCTGGTGCCCGAACTGCCATGACGAGGCAGCATTTCTGGCGCCGTTTTATCACCAGTATCGTGACCAGGGTCTGGAGATAGTCGGGCTGATGTTTGAGCATCTCGAGGACTTTTCGGCCGCGGCCACCCAGGTAATAGCCTTTCGTGACAAGTTCGACATCGGCTACACGTTGCTGGTGGCCGGCAGCTCGGACAAGCAACGGGCCGGCGAGACGATGTCGATGCTCGATCGCGTGTATGCTTTCCCCACCTCGGTATTTATCGATCGTAATGGCAACGTGCGTCGGATTCATACCGGGTTCAATGGCCCGGGTACAGGCCGGCATTACGACCAGCTCGTCGCCGGCTTCACCGAGACTATTGAACAACTTTTAGCGGAGTAGACAGTGCCTTCTTTCGATGTAGTTTCAAAAGTAGATGCCCACGAGCTGGCCAATGCGGTTGACCAGGCAAACCGGGAAATCGATAACCGGTTCGACTTCAAGGGTGTCGGCGCCAAATTCGAGATCCAGGAAAACAACATCAATCTGAGCGCCAAGGAAGACTTTCAGCTCAGGCAGATGATGGACATGCTGCGGCTGAGGCTGTCAAAACGGAAGATTGATGTCGGATGCCTGAAAGAGGGTGAACCGGTGATGAGTGGTACCACCGCAAAGCTTGTCGTGCAGGTCATGCAGGGTATCGAGCAACCGCTGGCGAAGAAGATAATCAAGCTCATCAAGGAGCAGAAAATGAAAGTGCAGGCGGCGATCCAGGGCGACCAGCTGCGGGTAACGGGAAAAAAACGCGATGATTTGCAAAACGTGATTGCCCTGCTTGAGGACGCCAACCTCGACCTGCCATTGCAATTCACCAACTTTCGGGACTGAATATTCATGCGCAGCGGTGATATCGATTTTGCAGAAAAAGACCGGCCCCTACGCGAAGACGTAAGCCTGCTTGGCACGCTGGTAGGCGAAATGCTGGCCGAGCAGGGCGGTGAGGCGCTGTTCAAACGTGTCGAGCAGGTGCGCAGGGCAGCGATTGCGCGGCGCGAAGGCACGCCCGCTACCGATGATCTTGCTGCCCTGGTGCGGGATCTGAATGCCGCCGAAACACTCGAGCTGGTGCGGGCATTTTCGAGTTATTTCCAGGTGGTCAATCTCGCCGAGAGGGTGCACCGGATCCGCCGCCGGCGCGATTACCTGCGTGACCACGACGACCCGCAGCCGCGCGGCATTCACGAAGCGATCGCGCAGCTGGCCGCAGCCGGGCTCACTCTCGACAAAGTGGAAGACTATCTGGGCACCATACTGTACGAGCCGGTGTTTACCGCGCATCCGACCGAAGCAACGCGCCGCACGCTGCTGGAAAAACAGCAGCTCATTGCACGTCACCTGACAGACCGTTTCGACCCGTCACGTACACCGCAGGAAGAGGATGCTTTGCTGTCCCAGATACGGTCGGAGATCACCAGTTCCTGGCAGACCGTGGAGCACCCCAGTGAGCGCATGACCGTGCGGGACGAGCGCGAGAACGTGCTGTTCTTTATTACCGACGTTATATACCGGATCATTCCGCCGTTTTATGAGGCGGTCGAAGACGCGCTCGTACAGACTTACGGTGCTACAGCGCGCGATGTCCGCGTACCACTGATGCTGCGGTTCGCCAGCTGGGTCGGTGGTGACATGGATGGCAATCCCAATGTCGGTGCCCGCACCATCCGCGAGTCCCTTGCGGACCAGCGTCACCAGATTATTGCCCGTTATCGTGCTGAAGTTTTACGGCTGGCGCGAAACCTCAGCCAGTCGGTCGAGCGCGTTGCCATCAGCGACGAAGTGGTTGATCGCGCCGATCAGTATGCCGAGATATTCCCCGCAGTCGCGGCCGCGATTCATCGGCGCCACGGTGACATGCATTACCGCCGCCTGTTGCGGCTGATCGCGGCACGACTGACCGCGACACAGGCCGAAGAGAGCGCCGGCTATGACAATGCTGGTGAGTTTTTCGAAGACCTGCGCATGGTCGCGCGCAGTCTGCGCGACAACAAGGGTGGGCATGCCGGTCTGTTTGCAATGCGCAGGTTGCTGCGTCGCGTTGAGACTTTCGGCTTTCACCTGGCAACACTGGATGTGCGCCAGGATGCCATGGTGCATCGCCGGGTAATCGGACACGTGCTGGGCGAGTCCGGATGGCTTGAGATGGATGCCGCGCAGCGTACGCGCCGGATACAGCAGGTCATGTACGACCCGATGCCCGAATTTGACGAGACTGATGAAGTACGCGAAACGCTGGCAGTGTTCCGTACTATTGCCGACAGCCAGGCGTTTTACGGGCCCAACGCGATCGGGCCGTTTATCATCTCGATGACCCAGGGCGCGGATGACGTGCTTTCTGTCATGTTGCTGGCGCGCTGGGCCGGTCTGGCTGACGCACGTGATCGCATATCGCTCGATATCGCACCGCTGCTGGAGACCGTCAACGACCTCAACAACGGCCCGGCGATCATGCGCACGTTGTTTGCCGACAATGCCTACAAGGAACATCTGCGCCAGCGCGACTCGCGCCAGATCATCATGATCGGCTACTCGGACAGCAACAAGGATGGCGGACTGGCAGCGGCGCGCTGGGCGCTGCGCGAAGGCGAAGAGGCACTCGTTCGCTCCATGCGTGATGTCAATGTAGCGCTGACGATATTCCATGGTCGTGGCGGCACCATCAGCCGCGGCGGCGGGAAGGTGCATCGCGCCGTGCTCGCCGCACCTCGCGGCTCAGTCAATGGCCGCCTGCGTGTTACCGAACAGGGTGAGGTTATCAACGCCAAGTTTGGCCTGCGTGGAATTGCGCTGCGGGTGCTGGAGCAGGCTGCCAGCGCCACTGCGCTTGCCACCTATGTGGACCCGCCGGAACCAACATCATCGCTGGCGGCGCCTGCGGTGATGCAGCAGGTAGCGACGGTGGCGCGTGAGGCTTACCGCGGCCTGGTCTATGAGGATGCCCGGCTGGTTGAGTATTTTCGTCAGGCTACCCCGATCGATGTTATCGAGCGCATGCAGATTGGCTCCCGACCGGCCTCACGCCGATCGGGCAAGGGAATAGAGAACCTGCGCGCAATACCTTGGGTGTTTGCATGGAGTCAGAGCCGGCTGGTGCTGCCGGGCTGGTACGGGGTGGGCCACGGGCTGGCGGCAGCAGAGGCCGAGTATGGTATCGGCCGTCTGCGCGATCTGCAGCGTGACTGGCCGTTCTTTACCAATATCGTCAACGATGTCGAAATGGTGCTGGCCAAGGGTGACATGGATATTGCGGCGTCTTATGCACAGCTTGCCGACGAACCCTTGCAGCCGCTTTACGACGAAATTCGCAGCGAGTTTGATCGCACTTGCGAGATGATCCTGCGCATCAAGGAAAGCGATGCGTTGCTCGATGATGATCCGGCGCTGCAGCGTTCGATACGGTTACGCAATCCCTACACTGACCCGATCAGCCTGTTACAGGTCGACCTGCTGCAGCGCTGGCGAGCAGCCGACCGCGATCACGAAGCACTGCTCGATGCATTGTTCGCGAGCGTCCGCGGCATTTCCCAGGCCCTGCAGAACACCGGATAGGATAGGGGCCAAGTCTTCCCATTTCCCATTTTCAGAGGATAGGGGTCAAGTTCAAGTCTTCCCATTTCCCATTTTCAGAAAAATGGGACATGGGAAGACTTGACCCCTATCCCTTAATTGTTGCGCAGGTGGTCGAGCACGAGTGCTGTCATGGCGCGGATGCCGGGTTCGATCGCGCTGTCATCGGCGCGAAAGTCGGGTGTGTGCAGGCTGCCTGATTCAGTGCCGGGTGCAACCACGCCCAGGCGAAAATAGAATCCGGGAATCTCGCGGGCAAACCAGGCGAAGTCCTCTGCCACCATCACCGGCGGGCCATCGAGCACGTTTTCAGTTCCCAGCGTCTGCTGCAGCACCACCCGGGCACGGGCAGCCAGCGCCGGGTCATTGTTGACAAACGGGTTGGCGCGCTCGTAAGTGTAATCGTAGCTGGCACCCGCCGCCGTCGTGATGCCGTCGAGTATTTCACCGATACGCCGCTCGACTATGTCCTGCACGTCATCGCTGAACGCGCGCACCGTTCCCTCCATGTGAACGGTATCGGGGATGATATTAAATCGTTCGCCACCGCGAACGATGCCGACCGTTACAACTGCCGGTTCGCGCGCATCGATGCTGCGTGAAGGAATAGTCTGCAGGCCGAGGATAACCTGGGCCGCAAGCACGATCGGGTCGACGCCCAGGTGGGGCCAGGCACCGTGCGACTGTTTGCCGTGCAGATCAATGAGAATCCGGTCGGATGAGGCCATTGCCGGACCGCTGGTGACGTCGACCTGGCCGACGGCGTAGTCCGGCCACGAATGAATAGCGTAGATCGCCTCCGGCGCCGGGTTTCGCAGAACGCCCTCTTCGATCATCAGCGGTGCGCCGCCGGTTTCACCGACGGGTACGCCTTCCTCGGCGGGCTGGAATATGAACCTGACCGTGCCGGGCAACTCGTCACGCATGGCAGCCAGGACTTCGGCGGTTCCCATCGCGACAGACATATGGATGTCATGACCGCAGGCGTGCGCGACACCCACCTTCTTGCCGTTGAATTCGGTGGTCGCGGTGGAGCGGAAGGCAAAGTCGGTCTGTTCGGTAACCGGAAGTGCATCGATATCGGCACGCACAGCAACAACCGGGCCGGGTAAGCCGCCACGCAACGTTGCAACTACGCCGGTATGAGCTACGCCAGTCTGCACGTCGAGGCCGAGACGCCTGAGCCGCTTTGCGATCCGTTTCCCCGTCTGTACCTCACGGTTGCTCAACTCCGGGTTGGCGTGCAGCTCGTGACGGAAATCAATAATGCCTGGCAAAACCTCGTCCAGCGGATTGGCACCGGATGGCAGTGGCAGGGTCAGAAACAGCAGGGGAAGTACGGCGGGGTACAGGCGCATGGCGACTCCGGGGGAACAGGGCAGCCCCTATTGTCTGCTCACTCGTCGCCAAAACAAAACGGCGGCCAGTGGGCCGCCGTTTTCAGAGGACAAAGATTCCGTTGTTCAGCTACGGCGTCGCAGCCCCAGGGCCATCAGGCCTGAACCGAAAAGGACCAGCGCGCCCGGAACCGGAATGACAGTCGGACTAATAACGCCGGAGAATGCGACCAGGTCGCCAAAGCCATCGATGCTCATCGCAAAGTCATAAGACTCAGAGCCGAGGCCGGTGCCTGACAGTGTTCCCGTTCCGGTAAGCACCAGAAACGTTTCGCCCTGGTCAGCGATCTCAACCGCTTCCAGATCAAACGAGAATTTGCCCGGACCAGGATCGAAGTCGATAGTGAGAAAGCTCAGTACCGGACTCGGCGACAGTGGATCAAAGAAGAAATCTTCCAGGCTGCCGGTGCTGCCGGCGGCAATGCCCGCTGTGGCAAAAGTGCCGTCGGCGAAAGTAGTTATGAAGCCGTTGGTGAACGACAGGCCAACGGCTCCGTCGAGACCACCAGACCCGATGGCGCTTACTTCGCCGGTGAACTCGAGTACGCCGCTGATCGTGCCAGCCTGGGCCGTACCCAGACTGAATGCCGCCACCAGTACCAGGGCGGCTCCCCTCATAAAATTAAACTGTCTCATTTTAGTCCTCTGTCTTTATAGTTCTGCCGCTTATCCTGCGGCGTCATGTTTCTGGCGGTCAATTATCGGGGCTTGCCACTCTCCAGAGCAAGCCCGATTTTCGAATCAATAGGTTAGCTGCGACGCAACCGGATCAGACCCAGGACGCCAAGGCCGAGCAGCATCAGGATGCCGGGTTCCGGGGCCTGCGTCGTTTCTGAAGACCAGCTGAAGTTGATCTGGCGCGAACCACGCAGGTCCTGTGCCGAGAACGACCAGCGGCCGGCGGTATCATCGAAGCCATCTGCCGAGACGATGCCGGTGCCACGCAGTATCAGCTGGCCGGCGGTCTGCGTCAGGATATCCAGGCTGTCCAGCGAGAACGTAAACAGCGGGGGCTGGCCGCCTTCCGCCGGGGAGCCGAAAATCTGCCAGATCGTCACCGGGCCGCTGAACGGATCAATGGTGAAATCGGTCAGGTTCAGCGTGCCGTTAAGTGTCGAGGCACCCAGCGCCGGGGCGAAGTCGCCGTCTGCGCCTACCACGAAGCTGGTGCCGAAGATCAGTGAATCGGCCGAACCAAGGTTGCAGTCAACGCCTTCCGCGCTGCAGCCGGGCGAAGCATCGCCGCCCATGCGTATGCTGCCATCGATCGGCACGGCAAACGCCATTACCGGCGCCATCAGCGCGACAGCAAATAAGTTTTTGATTATTCTAGATTTCATTATCTTTCTGATCCTTTAGCTATGCTCAATTCCAGCGTCCCGCTCGGGCGGGTTATGCCGTAATAGTAGCAAGTAGCATGCCACCTTTATCGCGGCTTATGCAACAAGGTGTAACGCCTTGAGATTGCAGAATAAAAACGGGTCAACTCAATGCTGCCGACACTATGTAAAACGTGGCCAATTGCCAAGTTGTAAAGAAGCCCGACAGCGCAGGCGCGTTGATGCAGGATTATGTTACAAAAACCCTGTATTTCAGCGCTTCTTGAGCCAACTGACGGTCTCTTCCAGTGGCAGGCGGGCGATGTCGGGCACCCTGGCGTCGTCGGCCGGGTAACCGGTCACCAGCAGCAGAAACGGCCGCTCGTTTTTTGGCCGGCCAAGAATCTCGTTGAGAAAACCCATCGGGCTGGGCGTATGGGTGAGCGTTGCCAGTCCGGCGTGGTGCAGCGCGCCGATCAGCAGGCCACATGCGAGGCCTGCCGACTCTGTGGGGTAGTAGTGCTTTACCTTGCGACCGTCAGGCAGGTAGCCCCAGCGCTGCGAAAAAACGGCGATGAGATACGGAGCGATTTCCAGGAAGGGTTTGTCGGAATCCGTGCCGAGCGGCTCGAGAGCCGCCAGCCATTCGGCCGTCGCGCGGTGTTCGTAAAAGTGGCGTTCCTCCTCTTCGGCTGCGACGCGAATCCTGCTTTTGATTTTCGCATCCTCGATGACGCAGAAGTGCCACGGCTGCATGTTGGCGCCACTCGGTGCGCTGGCTGCAGCGCGCAGGCAATGTTCGATTACGCCTGCTGGTACAGGCCGGTCCGAAAAATCGCGTACCGTGCGGCGCCGGCTCATTTCCTCGCAGTATTCGCGAGCGCGGCGCTGCATTTCATCCGGTTCGTATTCGACAAAACCCGCCAGCGGGATAAAGCGTGGTTCGCTCACGGCACCTCATCGCAGGTGCGCTGGCCGACCGGAATCCAGTCGATAAGATGCTCGTCGTATTCATCCTCAGACACACCGGCGCCCGGTTTGGCGCGTCCGGCGACCGAGATGCCGGCCGCGTAGACACTGTCCGGGTCACCACTCACCAGTGGGTGCCAGTCAGCCAGGCCACGGCCTTCGTCCAGCCGGCGGTAGGCGCAGCTTTCGGGTAGCCACTTGAGATGGCCGATATGCTGTTTTTTCAGCACGATGCAGTCGGGCACATGCTCCAGTCTGCGGGCGTAGTGGCGGCAGCGGGCGGTCTTGACGTTGAGCAGTTTGCACGCCACCGAGGTGTAGAAAATCTCGCCGGTATCAGTGTCTTCGACCTTGTGCAGGCAACAGCGGCCGCAGCCGTCGCACAGCGATTCCCACTCGCGCCGGGTCATCTGCGCGAGAGTCTTTGTTTCCCAGAACGGGGCAGCTTTTTTGCGCGTGGCGGGCATGACGCGATTGTGCGCCAGCGGAGCAGCGATCACAATTGCCGGTATGAAACTCAACGCTGTATTTCTCGACTACGCGACGGTCAGCCACGATGACATCGATGCCACGCCGCTCACCCGGGCGCTGCCGGGACTGCGGTTTTTTCCCACCAGCACGCCGGCCGAGACGGGTGCCCGTATCGCTGATGCCGAGGTGGTGTTGCTGAACAAGATAACGATGGATGCGGCACGCATCGCCGCGGCGCCACGGCTGAAGCTGATCTGCGTTACGGCAACCGGTACCGACAACATCGACCTGGTCGCTGCGCGCGAACGTGGCATAGCGGTATGCAACATGCGCTCCTATTGCACGGCATCCGTGGTGCAGCACGTTTTCGCGCTGCTGCTCGCGTTGACGCACCACCTGGCCGGATACCAGGCCCTGTTACGCGACGGCGCCTGGCGTGGCAGCCCGCAGTTCTGCCTGCTTGACTACCCGGTGCGCGAGCTTGCCGGCAAGGTTTTCGGCATTGTCGGCCATGGCGAGCTCGGCAGCGCGGCGGCATCGGTTGCTGCGGGATTTGGCATGCATGTGTTACTGGCGGCACGGCCGGGAACCGAGATGGCGGCCGACCGCGTCGCGCTGCATGACCTGCTGGGGCGGGTTGATGTGCTCAGCCTGCATTGCCCGCTGACACCACAGACACGAGGCCTGATCGGCGCGGCTGAGCTGGCGCTGATGAAACCCGATGCGGTGCTGATCAACACCGCCCGGGGTGCACTGGTAGATGCCGCGGCGCTGGCGAACGCCCTGCGCGGCCACCGCCTGGGCGGGGCGGGAATCGATGTGCTGGAGCAGGAGCCCCCGGTCGACGGCAATCCGCTGCTGGCCGATAACATTCCCAACCTGATCGTCACGCCGCACGTGGCGTGGGCCGCGGTCGAGGCACGCCAGCGCGCTATCGAGGAGATGGCGTCCAACATCACTGCCTGGCAAACCGGCGAACAGCGCAACCGCGTAGTGTGATTGCTGGCCGTTGGCAGCTTTCTGCCATACTGGCCGCATGACCAATCGCCGCATCCCAATAAGACGCCTGTCCTGTGGCGTGGTTGTGGCGCGTGAGACTTCGCAGGGTACCCGGCTGCTGCTGCTGCGGGCGTACCGCAACTGGGATTTCCCCAAGGGCATGCTGGAAGGCAACGAGACACCGCTGGCTGCTGCCGTCCGCGAGGTCGAGGAAGAAACGACGCTGAACGACCTGGAGTTCAACTGGGGCGAAGAATTTATCGAGACCGGGCCATACAGTCGCGGCAAGGTAGCGCGCTATTACATTGCGCTTACCCGCCGCGATGATATAGAGCTGCCCGTAAACCCGGAGATTGGCCGCCCCGAACACGCCGAATTCCGTTGGGTCGACGTGTCCGAGGCAGATGCAATAACGACTGCGCGACTCAGCCCGGTAATCGCATGGGCTGCGCAGCGCCTGAAGTTTTAGGCGGCAGCGCTAACTGCGGCAGCGTTTTCGTGCTCAAGCACTATGGCTACGCCATGGATGACCGAAGCTATACGCGCCGCGCTTTGTATACCCTCGATCGAAATGCCCGCCTTGCGCAAGTGACGTTCGTGCGCCTGGACGCAGCCTTCGCATCCGGTCACCGCCGAAGCGACCAGCGAGTAAAGCTCAAAATCGGCCTTGTCGATGCCCGGATTGGCAATGACGCTCATACGCAGCCGGGCTGGCAGGTCGCGGTAACCGTCATCACCGACCAGGTGCAGGAACCGGTAATAGATATTGTTCATCCCCATTATCGCTGTGGCAGAGCGCACGCCCTTGATGTCAGCAGGGTTCAGCACGGTGCCTGCCAGTTGCTCAAACTGTGCGGAAAGTGACGTGTTGCGCGAACTGATGGCCGCGGCAAGGGCGCTGCCCCAGATCTGGGTTTCGCTGAGCCCCGGCGCGCCGCCGGTCGTCAGTACACTGCCCAGGTTCAGCCGCAGGTCTTTGGCGTAATCGGGTATACGGTCTTTAATATCTTGCAGTTGCATGATGTTCTCCTCAGGCGGCACGCAGTGTGTCGTCACCGCTCTGCCAGTTGCACGGGCACAGTTCGTCGGTCTGCAATGCGTCGAGTACACGCAGGACTTCTTCAGGGCTGCGGCCGACGTCGAGGTCGGTCACGTACACAAAACGCACGATGCCCTGCGGGTCGACGATAAATGCGGCGCGCTGCGCCACGCCGGCTTCCGGGTCGAGTATGCCAAGCTCTTCGCTCAGCTCCCGCTTGATGTCTGACAACATCGGGAAAGGCAGGTCCTTCAGTGCCTCATGGTCGTTGCGCCACGCCAGGTGGACAAACTCCGAGTCGGTGCTTACGCCCAGCAGCTGGGCATCGCGGTCAGCAAACTCACTATTGAGGCGACCGAATCCGGCAATTTCGGTTGGGCAGACGAAAGTAAAATCCTTGGGCCAGAAAAACACGACCTTCCATTTGCCGCTGTAGGTGTCCTGGTCGATGGTCTGGAAGGCGCTGTCGAGGTCGTTCGAAACGACTCCGGTGAGAGAAAATTCGGGGAATTGGCTGCCGATGCTTATCATTGATACTGCTCCTGTGGATGGGGAAAGCCCTTCGATGGAGCTATGATCCGGCATGGGCATATATTTATCCAACAGAATGATAAGGATATTATATTCGATAAAATAGATGAATATGCCGTTGTGGCTCCTGCATAACCTCCAGGAATTGTGGTTGCGAGACGTTCCCCCGGCCGACCCACTCCGCCCCGGCCCGTTCCGCTTGCAGGCAGCCGCGACCGGGTGTCTTATATACGCTGCACGTTGGGGGAACGAAACATGGCAGACAAGACCTGGTTGAAGAACTATCCGCCGGGAGTGCCGGCAGAAATTGACGTTGACGAGTTCGCATCGTTGCGCGAAATAATCGAAAAAAGCTGCAGCCGCTTCGCAGACCTGCCCGCTTACAGCAATATGGGCAAGACGATTACTTTTGCCGAGCTCGACCAGATGAGTCGCGCATTTGCCGGATATCTGCAGCGTAACCTTGGCCTTGTCAGGGGCGATCGCGTCGCGGTCATGATGCCCAACCTGCTGCAATATCCCGTCGCGGTCTTCGGTATCTTGCGGGCCGGCATGGTGGTGGTTAATACCAACCCTCTGTACACGGCACGCGAGCTACATCACCAGCTGACCGACTCTGGTGCAAAAGCAATAGTCATTCTGGAGAATTTTGCAGCCACGCTGCAGGGCGTGCTGCCCGACACAGCGATTGAAAAGGTCATCACCACGCAGATTGGCGACATGCTGCCGACGCCAAAAAAGCAGCTGATAAATTTTGTCATCAAGCGTATCAAGAAGATGGTACCGGCATGGGAGATTGCCGATACGGTCAGCTTCCGGAGCACGCTGGCCGAGGGCCGCTGGCAGGAGCTGGACGAACCCGCGCTGACACACGACGACCTGGCATTCCTGCAGTACACCGGCGGTACTACCGGCGTGGCCAAGGGCGCCATGCTGACCCACGGCAACATGGTTGCCAACCTGCAGCAGACCGCGGGCTGGCTGGAATCGCTGACCGAAGTCGGTAACGAAAAGATCGTCACGGCGCTGCCGCTGTATCACATCTTTTCGTTGACAGCGAACTGCCTCACGTTCATGAAACTTGGCGGCGAGAATATCCTGATAACAAACCCGCGTGATTTCCCGGCATTTGTAAAAGAACTCGGCCGACATCCGTTTACGGCGATTACCGGCGTAAACACGTTGTTCAATGCGCTGCTCAACACCCCCGGCTTTGATCAGCTGGATTTTTCCACCCTGCGGCTGACCCTTGGTGGCGGGATGGCAGTGCAGCGGCCGGTGGCGGAGCACTGGCAGAAAGTAACCGGTAAGCCGCTGGTCGAAGCTTACGGATTGACCGAAACTTCGCCAGCTGCCTGTATGAACCCGCTCAGCAGCGAGGGGTTCAGTGGTTCCATCGGCCTGCCGATTCCAAGCACGATCGTAACCATTCGCGATGATGACGCGAATGAGGTTCCTCAGGGCGAGATTGGTGAGCTATGTATCGAGGGCCCGCAGGTAATGGCTGGCTACTGGAATCGCCCCGATGAAACCGCCAAGACCATGACTCCTGATGGCGCGCTGCGCACCGGTGACATGGGGTATATCGACGCGCAAGGTTTCGTCTACATTACCGACCGCAAGAAAGACATGATCCTGGTGTCGGGCTTCAACGTATACCCGAACGAACTGGAAGACGTTGCGGCCGGCCATCCAGGGGTGCTGGAGGCGGCAGCGGTCGGGGTTCCGAATCCGAAATCCGGCGAATCAGTAAAAATGTTTATCGTACGCAGTGACCCGGCGCTTACTGAGAAGGAGGTCATCGACTACTGTCGTGAGCACCTCACCGGCTACAAGGTGCCGCGCGAGATTGAGTTTCGCGATGAGCTGCCAAAAACCAACGTCGGTAAGATTCTGCGCCGCGAGTTACGCGACGAAGAGCTGGCAAAGAGGAAAAGTAACGCGGCTTAGATTTCCGCGCTTATACCTTCTGGCGCAGGCGGTCCAGCGCCTCGCTGAGCCGGTTGGTGACCTCGTTTTTGTACAGGCCGCGGCGGCTCACGTCGCGTGGCACATGCATGTTGGTATCGAAATGGCGCTCAGGGTCCTCCAGTACATCACGCCGCAGGCTGATGCCATGGCGCGCGAACAGTACGGATAGCTGGTCGTAATTGTTGAGCAGGTCACGGCGAGTGGTCTGGTAGCCGTGTTCACACACCCGGCGCCGGTTCGAATAGCTGAACAGGTTGGCAAAGAACATCCGCGAGTCCTCTCGGTCCGGCTCGAACAGCACGATGTCGCGATTGCCGTAAGTGGACTCATAAGACTTGATGCCGACATTCATGCGTGAATGAATGACCGAGCGAAATGTCTGCGACAGGACCGTGGGCAATCCGCCATTGATCAGTCTGCTGTGTTTCTTGCGCCGGTCGTCGTCGTCGGCAAGATTCGCATCGTAAGGAACAATCGGGTTGATGCAAAGAAGCAGGTCAACCCCTTCGTCCAGCGCTACCGAGGCATGCAAAGTGCGCTTGAGGGCGCCGTCGACATAATAGCGGTCATCGATTTCCACCGGCGGATAGAGTCCGGGCAAAGCTGTGCTGGCCTGGATTGCCTTCGAGATCGGTACGTGATCATGACCGGGCGCGCCAAAGCGGACGGACTCACCGGTGTCGATGTCGGCAGCAACTACAAACAGCTTGCGCGTCAGCTCGCGAAAGTCATTGGTGTGACCACGGGTCTGGTAGAGATCAGCGAGGAAATGCTCCACCGGAGCGTTATCAAAAACGCCGGTGGGGATGACGCGGGTAAAATTGGTAAGGGCGCCGAAAAATCCTTTGTCTATCGGGTGGCGCAACATGTCCCAGACGGTTGCGGTTACTGCGCGCGGCAGGCGCCTGACCCGACGAATGTATTCACGCCATGCCGGCGTCATAAATACCCAGCGGCCGATGGGGTGGGCGCGTGAGTCGGCTGAAATAAATATGCGGGCGATCTGGTCGGTGCTGAAACCATTGGCCAGGTTCGACGCAATGAAGGCGCCGGCGCTCACCCCGACGTATACCTCCATTTCGTGCAGGTCTATACCTTCGAGCGCCTCGTCGAGGGCGGCCAGTACGCCAACTTCGTAAATACCGCCAAGCGGGCCGCCGCCAGCAAGGGCCAGGCCAAAACGGCGGCCACTGCGCTTGCCGGGCCCCTC
>JABDJB010000038.1 GCA_013003425.1 Gammaproteobacteria bacterium
TGGAGAAGTTCCGCCGTCGGCAGGGTGACGGGGTAATCGAGGTCGAATACGAGGTGGTGGCGGAACGTCGTGAACGCGACTAGCTAGTCTGCCACCTTGACGCCACGCCAGAAGGCAACCCGTCCGGAGATTTCTGCGGCAGCTTTTTTTGGTTTGGGGTAATACCAGGCCGCAGCGGCATTGCGCTCACCGTTAACTACCACATCGTAGTAACAGGCAACGCCCTTCCACGGGCAGCGCGTCTTTTCCTTGCTCGCCTCAAAGTGCTCTTGCACCAGGCTGTCGGCAGGGAAGTACAAATTGCCTTCGAGCTTTACGACGTCGTCGCTCTTGGCAATTATGGTGCCATTCCAGCTTGCATGCGCCATCAGCAGTCATCTCCGGGTGTATTGTCGAGTGTGTTTTCTGCCAGGTTGCCCTGCTCATCGAGCGACGGGTAAGGTCGGCCGAGTTCGCGACAGCGACGGGCAACACGCGGATGCGACCATTCCACCAGCAGCCGCTCGATTTCGGACTGCGCCAGGCGCTCCTGATCATACATGCCGGCGGCCTGGCGTTGGCGCATTGCCTCGTACAGCACCAGCGCGGCTGCCACCGACACATTCAGTGAGCTGACCATCCCGCACATCGGCACGGTAATGTGACGGTCGGCAGCTGCCGCTGCCGTGGCGCTGACGCCCCACAGCTCGCCACCGACGAGTACCGCACTGGGCCTGGTGTAGTCGACCTCGCGAAAATCCACGGCATGCCGCGACTGGTGGGCAGCCAGCAGCTGGTATCCGGCCGCATGGAGCTCGTCACACGCGTCGCGAATGGTGGTATGGCGTTGCAGCTGCACCCATTTTTGAGCGCCCGCCGATATCATGCGGTGACGCCTTACAGTTTCGTGAGACACCACGTGTAACCTGGGAACACCAACGGCGTCGCAGGTGCGAACCAGAGCGGCAATATTGCGGGTCTTGCGGGTATTTTCCGCCAGCACCGTGAGGTCAGGCTGCCGTTGCGCCAGCACCCGTTTCAGTTTTGTAAAGCGTTCCGGTGTCATTGTCGCGGTGAGGTAAACTCGGCAGCATGCAGCAGAAACAGATTGAAATAAGGACCGGCGGGCGCGGCACCATAGACGTTACCGCTGAGGTGCAGGATGCTGTGCGTGACAGCGGGGTGCAGACCGGGTTGTGTCATATCTTTGTCCATCATACGAGTGCCTCGCTGATGTTGTGTGAAAACGCCGACCCCGGCGTGCGCCGAGACCTGGAAACTTTCATGGCCCGCCTGGCGCCCGATGGTGACGCAATGTTCGAGCACGTTGCCGAGGGTCCCGATGACATGCCGGCGCATGTGCGCTCGGTGCTGACCGGCAACCATCTTTCGGTTCCGATAACGGATGGTCGCTGCAGCCTGGGCACCTGGCAAGGCGTGTACCTGTGGGAGCATCGTACTCATCCGCATACGCGGCGCCTTACCGTAACAGTGCAGGGTTAGCCGCTCGCGGCACGACCGGCCGCACTGCGAAAAAACTCGTCGTGCCGCTCGATACGAAAGTCAGCGAGCAGCGCATCGGCGATGCTGCCGTCACGGTCGATCAGGAAACTGGCACGGCGGACGCCAAAGCCCAACGGGCCGTCGACGTCGTAGGCACGCACCGCCTGTTTGTCGGTATCGGCCAGCAGCGTGAAGTTGAGATTGTGCTTGTCGGCAAAGCGCTGGTGGCTGTCACTGTCCTGCGGGCTGATGCCGACGACGCGCAGGCCGCTGGCCACCAGGTCATCCTGCATATCACGCAGAGTGCAGGCTTCTTTGGTACAGCCGGGCGTGAAGTCTGCCGGATAAAAATACAGCAGCAGCGGGCCCTCTGCGAGCAGCTCGGTGAGCGTGACGGTGTTGCCGTGCTGGTCGGGCAGGCTGAAATCGGGTGCCTTTGATCCTGGTCGCAGCATCAGTCGTTTCTCCTTGCGGGCTGGCGAAAATCCAGCTCCATGATGTGATAGCCGGCACGCTGCAATCCACGTGCCTCATAGACACGCTGGGCATCCTCGTTGTGATCATCAACGTAAAGGCGTAGCCCGCAGACGTCGCTGCTCGCGCGCGCCAGCCGGTGAACGTGATCGTACAAAGCAGTGAAGACACCGCGCTGACGCGCATGTTGCGCCACGTACACGCTCTGAAACCACCAGAACCAGCCATCGCGCCAGTCGCTCCATTCGCGCGTGATGGATAGCTGACCGATGACCTCAGCGCCCTCACAGGCCAGGAAGTAGCGTCCCCGTCCGTCCGGATCACCAAGGATGGCGGCTACGCCGGCTTCCAGCCGGGCGCCGTCGAGCTGCTTGCCCTCCGACTCCGCCGCCAGCCGGGCGTTGAATTCGGCCACTATTGCGGTATCGGCCGGTGTGCCGTCGCGAATCACGATAGTCATCCAGCCATGATACAGGGCCAGGGCCGGCGGCCCTAAGTGTGCCAGCCCGGCCATTGCTGCTAGAATTCGCTCCCGGTGCGGGGCCGTAGCTCAGTTGGGAGAGCGTCGCGTTCGCAACGCGAAGGTCGTGGGTTCGACTCCCATCGGCTCCACCATTTTTCTGCTGCCAGCAACCCCCGATGGCGCGCCCGAAGGGCTACACTTTCACTACAGGCCTGTAGTGGAGAGAGCCAATGTCGATCGAGAACCTCAACGTCATCCGTGACATGTATGACGCCTTCGGCCGTGGTGACATCGATGCTGTTGTTGCCACTCTCGACCCGAAAGTCGAGTGGAACGAAGCAGAAAACTTTCCCTACGCTGACCGTAACCCCTATATCGGCCCGCAGGCAGTTGTCGAAGGCGTATTCAGCCGGCTGGCGAGTGAGTGGGAATACTGGTCACTCGACATGGAGCAGTTTCTAGACGCCGGCGACTACGTCGTTGTAACGGGTCGTTACCACGCCACTCACAAGGGCACCGGCAAGGACATCCGCGCGCAGTTCGCGCACGTCTGGCAGCTGCACGATGGCAAAGCAGTACGCTTCCAGCAGTATGCCGACACGGCTCAGGTCGCCGCCGCCATTAGCTGACCCTGACACGATGGCGGACAGCAGTAACGTAATTCGTCGTTTGATTGGTGAGTTTCGCCGCCGCCGGGTTCTTGAATCCGCCGGTCTTTATATTGCCGCGGGCTGGGTGTGTATCGAGGCTGCGGCGACATTGTTTCCGGTGTTTGGTTTTCCTGACTGGGCAATACGGCTGCTGGTTTACGGTGTAATCGCCACGTTTCCATTTTTCATGGCTGCTGCGTGGATGTTTAATCTTACCTTGCGGGGCCTGGTACGCACGGGCGCAACACCAACGGAGCAACTGGTGTCGCCGGCAGACATGCCGCACCGGTCTGTGGCGATACTGCCGTTCAGCAACCAGACGGGTAATGCCGACAACGATTATTTTGCCGACGGCATGGCGGAAGAGTTGCTGAACATGCTGGCCAAGGTTGCGGACCTGAAAGTCGCTGCGCGCACCTCGAGTTTTGCATTGCGCGACCGCGCCGATAACGTACGCCACATCGGCGGGCTGCTGGGTGTGCGCCACGTACTCGCCGGCAGCGTGCGCCAGGCCGGACAGCGGATTCGAATTACGGCGCAACTGGTCGAGACCGTCAGTGGCTACCAGCTATGGTCGGATACCTACGACCGTGATGTGGGAGACGTTTTTGCCGTGCAGGATGAGATTGCAGCGGCAATAGCGCAATCACTGGAAGTCGCCATCAGCGACGGGGCCCCGGGGGAGCGCGAACAGTCGGCATTGCCGACGCAGAATATCGATGCCTACCAGCATGTGCTGCGCGCAAACTACCTTTGGGCGCGACGCGGTGCCGATGCAATTGCCGGCGCCATCGGCGCATTGGAGCAGGCCTTACAGCTCGATCCCGACTACGCAGAAGCACATGCACGACTGGCGAGCGCCAGGGCGATCATGCACGAGTACAGTGACGAGCCGCGCGAGGAGGGCTTCGCAGTCGCCGAGGCGCATGCGCGTCGGGCAATAAGCCTGGATCCAAGCCTGGGTGAGCCGCATGCGGTGCTGGGCTACATGGCGCTGCGGCTGTGGCACTGGGCGGAGGCCGAACAACGTTTGCAGCAGGCGATACAGCTCGACCCTGGTTTGCCGATTTCATACCAGTGGTATGCAAACCTGCTGGGGGATTTCGCGCGCGAGGACGATGCCATGCAGCAAATCAGGGCTGCACATCGGCTCGACCCGCTGTCGCCGCAGGCCAACAATATTCTGGCACTCATGGCACTGCTGGCGGACGATGAGGGGCTGGCAGCAAAGCACGCCGGTATTGCGCGCGAATATGGCATGGGCGGCATGATCCCGGATATTGTCGAGTTCATGATTGCCGTGCGAGCCGGCAAATATAAGGAGGCACTGCCTGGATGGCAGGCGTGCCAGCAACGAATATCCAAAGATGCCGGGTGGGTCGAGCCGGTGTTGGCTGCATTGGCAGACGCTTCGCAGAAAGCGCCCGCCCTGGACGCACTGAGCCAGGCGCAGCGCAGCGGGCGGATCAATGGCGCACAGTTGTTCTTCCATTACCTGCTGTTGGGTGAGGCTGAATTGACATTCAATATCGCCAGCACGCGGCTCGCGGACCATAGTCTTACCCATGTGTGGTTCATGTTGCGCGAGGCCGCTCAACTGCGGCGACACCCCCGGTTTCATGCCCTGATGGAAACCATGGGGTTGTGTGCTTACTGGAACGAAACCGGCTACCCGCCCAAGGTCCGGCACCTGGCTCCTGACCAGGCTGCGTAGCGCGGCATCTACTGTAGGAGCGGCTTCAGCCGCGAATGCCTGGGACCATACTTCCCGCAGGAACGGCTTCAGCCGCGAATGACCTGGAACCATGCTTCCTGCAGGAACGGCTTCAGCCGCGAATGCCTGGAACCACGCTTCCTGCAGGAGCGGCTTGCGGTATGCAGCATCGCGGGAGTGGATTTACGCCGCGAGCATTAACATCGGATTCGCGGCTGAAGCCGCTCCTACAGGCGGGATCCAGCGGCGCGCCAGCGCCGCATGGTAAATCACGGTAGAATTTTTCGCTGTTCTTCGATCATTGCCCCGGTAGCTCAGCTGGATAGAGCGTCCGCCTCCTAAGCGGAAGGTCCCAGGTTCGAATCCTGGTCGGGGCACCAGGAATTGCCAACACATGCGCGGCTGACACGAGCCAACAACAATATGCGACCAACAACCGACCTGTATGACGACCACGAGGAAACGGTGCAGACCTGCTCCGTGCAGTTTCGTGACTTTGGCACCACGCGTGCCTTTGCCGGCCGGATTCGCACCGTGCGCTGCAGGGAGGACAACCAGCTGTTTCGCAGCCTGCTGGATGAGCCGGGCAAAGGTGACGTCGTTGTCGTTGACGGCGGCGGGTCCACTGCAGCGGCCCTTATGGGCGACATACTCGGCGCAAAAGCGCTGAATAACGGCTGGTCTGGCTGCGTCATCTACGGTGCAGTGCGTGATTCCGTCGAGCTCGCGACTATTGCAGTTGGCATCAAGGCGCTGGGCGTCAACCCGGCCAAGAGCGCAAAGACGGGTGCGGGGGAGGTCGATGTGCCCGTTCAGTTTGGGGGCGTGACCTTTGAGCCGGGTCACTGGGTCTATTGTGATGCCGACGGCATACTCGTGTCGCCGACGCGGATTGAATAACGGGTACCGGACACCGCCATTAGCTTGTTGAGCAGGCGAGACATGCCAGGGCCCCTTACTTGCCCCAACAAGCTGTCCCCGGGCGGCCGTTGCGCCGCGAACACGGTGGACTTTAAATCGTCGAAGGGCGGGCTAGGAATCTGTGCTGGCGCCCATGAGTTCGTAGTGTCCGCCACGGTCAAGCGCGGCTTTGTACGACGGTCGCGCGCGAACGGTTTTGAGGAATGCTGCCAGGTGCGGATAGTCTGCAGCGAGGTTGGTTCTTACTTCGGCAGCCTCCAGCGCAAAACTCATTTGGATATCGGCGGCAGTAAATGTATCGCCACAAAACCACGTCGACTGGGTGAGGGTGTCCTCCATGAAACCCAGGTTTCGTTTCACGTTGGCGTCCAGATAGCCTGCCCGCACCTTGCCGGCAATGCCTTTGGCGACAGGCTTTATGAAGAACGGCATCGGCGCGCTCTCTATTCGCGCCAGTATCAGCGAAATAATCATCAGCGGCATGAACGTGCCCTCGGCATAGTGCAGCCAGTAGTTGTAAGTGCGCCATTGTGCCGTACCGTCGGCGGGGCGCAGGCTGCCATCATCGTAGCGCTGCACAAGATATTCGATAATCGCGCCGGATTCGGCCACGGTAACGCCGTCATCGACGATTACCGGCGCCTTACCCAGTGGATGCACGTCGGCAAGCTCCGGTGGTGCCAGTCCGGTTTTCCGGTCACGACCGTAGCGTTTCATCTCATAGTCAAGGCCAAGTTCCTCCAGCAGCCACAGGATGCGCTGGGAGCGTGAGTTTTCCAGATGATGGACAATCAGCATGTCGTTCATAGCCTACGTGAAGAGCATCAGAAACATTGTGTGGTGACCGCGCCGGGCTGTGCTAATGCAATGTCGAGCCAGTCGATACATCAGCTTGTTGAGATGAGCGTCAGTTACTGCACAACAGGTTGCAAGCGCCACCCTGCAGGAATTTTCCCTGCTGAAAGACCTGGCCGGGTGTCGGTTACTTGTCGACTATCTTGCGGCTCTTGAACCGGTCCCAGAAAGTCAGCTGAGCCAGATCCTTGAATTCGCCGGCATCAAAGAATACGCCACAGCCTTTCGGGCATTGCTCGTACAATATGTGCGGCTGAGTCTCATCGGTCAGGTGTTTCATACGCGCGTTACACTCGGGGCAATACACTTCCTGCATCTTGTTCAGTTTGTCAGGTGCCTTGGTATTGTCGTCCAGGTGGCCTGCCAGCCAGTCATCCTTGCGCAATGACCTGAACTCGTCGGGCTGAAACCACAACCCGCGACAGCCGGTGCAGCGGTCCACGGGGGTTCCGGCAAAAGACAGGATTTCCATCTCGCTCTGGCATTTCGGGCATTTCACTTGGCTGGTCTCCCCGGGTATTTCGTCTTAAACGGCTAGTTTAGCGGTTTGGACGCGGCTTTTCGCAATGTTTGCCGCTCAGGCAGTCGGGGCCGCGGCAAATGCCACTCAGCCCGGCCAAAGGTATATATTGGTCAATAAGTTAGATGTTTTTCCTCAGTTTCAATATGATATGCCGTCAAAGGGTGCGTGCCGGCCCGCCAGGCGCCACGCAGAAACAAGGACATAGCGTTTTACTCAGGTTAACCATCGGCTAAACTAGCCAGCCGCTTTACCCGGTACCGGCACCGGCGTAGCGGCGTACGCGGACTGACCGCCGGCCATTCGAACAAACTAATGACTCGATCACTCAAGGACCGGTATGTCTCGACGCCGCTTTACGGCGGCAGTGCGCCGTATGTCGAGCGTTTCTATGAGCAGTACCTGGCCGATCCTGATTCGGTAGACCCGGGCTGGCGAAAATATTTCGACAGTCTGCGCAATGGTGCCGCTCAGGAAACGCCGCGCGGACCTGTCGAAGCGCAGCTGGCCGAACAACTCCGGTCAGGACGGCGACCACAAGTTGCTGCGGCTGCCGCATCGTCCGGTGATCTGGAACGCCAGGCCGCGGTACTTGGTTTGATTGCAGCGTTTCGCGTGCACGGCCACCGCCTGGCTACCCTCGACCCGCTCGGGCTGGCCAGCCAGGGTCGTGTTGCCGATCTCGACCCGTCGTATCACGGCCTCAGCGAAAACGACATGGAGTCGGAGTTTTACACTGACGGCCTTGCAGGCACCGCGCGCATAAAACTGCGTCAGATCATTGACCTGTTGCATCATATTTACAGTCGTTCGATCGGCGCCGAATTTTCACACCTGTCCGGCACACGTGAACGCACGTGGTTGCAACAGCGTTTTGAAACCGGCGCAATCGCCGATGCGTTGACCGATGAAGAGCGCCGCCTGTTGATGCAGGAGCTGACAGCGGCCGAAGGCATCGAGCGCTACCTGCACACCCGCTATGTTGGCCAGAAGCGTTTCTCGCTTGAAGGCGGCGAAAGCCTTATCCCGCTGTGTAACGATCTCATCGGCCGTGGCGGCGAGTCCGGCGTCAAGGAAGTCATAATCGGGATGGCGCATCGCGGCCGGCTGAACGTGCTGGTAAACGTATTTGGAAAGTCGCCGGCCGAACTGTTTTCGGAATTCGAAGGCACCTACGATATCGACAGCCGGCGCGGCTCTGGTGACGTCAAGTACCACATGGGTTTTTCCGCCGACGTGCCAACGCCCGGCGGCAATGTGCACATTGCGCTGGCATTCAACCCGTCGCACCTGGAAATCGTCAACCCGGTGGTGGAGGGGTCAGTGCGGGCGCGGCAGGATCGCCGTGGCGACAAAGAGCGGCGCACCATCATGCCGATACTGATCCACGGCGATGCGGCATTTGCCGGGCAGGGCGTAGTGATGGAGACACTGCAGATGTCCGGTACCCGCGGTTTTCATACCGGCGGAACCGTGCACATTATCTGCAACAACCAGATCGGCTTTACTACCAGCGATCCGCGCGACACACGTTCGACACCGTATGCCAGCGATGTTGCAAAGATGATTGAAGCGCCGGTGCTGCACGTCAATGCCGACGATCCCGAAGCGGTAATTTTTGCCGCACGTGTCGCGATCGATTACCGCAATACTTTCGCCAAGGATGTGATCATTGATCTGGTCTGCTATCGTCGCCATGGTCATAATGAGGCGGACGAGCCGGCGGCCACGCAGCCGAATATGTACGCGGCGATCCGCAAGCATCAGTCGGTGCGCAACATCTATGCCGAACGCCTGACCGAGGCAGGCCTGATTGAACAGGCGGATATCGATGCTATGGCCGAGCAGTACCGTGAAGGGCTGGATGACGGCCGCGTCGAGTTTCTCGAAACCCACGGCATGATCGGCAATGAATTTACCGTCGACTGGCGGCCCTATTTTAACGACGACTGGACCACTCCGGCCGAAACTGCGTTGTCGCCGGAGCGCTTTCGTGAGCTGGCGCTGGGCATTCTTAACGTACCAGACGATGTTGAACTGCATTCACGCGTCAAGCGCATCATGCACGAGCGTGGCCGCATGGCGACCGGTGAGATTCCTCTGGACTGGGGATTTGCTGAGACCATGGCCTATGCCGGCCTGCTCACCGACGGATTTCGCGTGCGGTTGACCGGCCAGGACAGTGGTCGCGGCACCTTTTTCCATCGCCACGCCGTGTTGCACAACCAGCGTGATGCCTCCAGCTACATCCCGTTGCAACACCTGGCGCCGGATCAGCAGGAATTTGAAGTCATCGACTCGTTGCTGTCGGAAGAAGCAGTGATGGGCTTCGAATATGGTTATTCGACAACCGAGCCGGGCTGCCTGGTTATCTGGGAAGGCCAGTTCGGCGACTTTGCTAATGGAGCCCAGGTTGTCATCGACCAGTTCATCAGTTCCGGTGAGGCCAAGTGGGGGCGGCTTTGCGGGCTGACGCTGTTCCTGCCGCATGGTTACGAAGGGCAGGGCCCGGAGCATTCGTCCGCCAGGCTGGAGCGCTTCCTGCAGCTGTGCGCCGAGCACAACATGCAGGTTTGCGTGCCATCTACGCCGGCGCAGATGTTTCATATGATCCGGCGCCAAATGATCCGCCCGATTCGGCGCCCGCTTATTGTCATGACGCCAAAAAGCCTGCTGCGCCATCGCCTTTCAGTGTCGACGATTGGCGATCTGACCACGAGTACATTCCAGAATGTCATCGGCGAGACCGACGACATCGCGACGGATGCGGTCACGCGCGTTGTGTTCTGCGCCGGCAAGGTTTATTTCGACTTGCTGCAGGCGCGCCGCGAAGCGGAGCACGAAAATGTTGCTATCGTACGTATCGAGCAGCTTTATCCCTTCCCGGCTGAAGAATATGTCGCGCAGCTGGCGCGCTACAGCAAGCTGCGCGAGGTGGTCTGGTGTCAGGAGGAGCCGCAAAACCAGGGTGCCTGGTATCAGATACGGCACCACCTGGTTGAGCCGCTGGGCGATATTGAATTGTCTTATGCAGGCCGCGAGGGTGCAGCCGCGCCGGCGGCTGGTTATTACAAGCTGCACGAAGCGCAGCAGCAGGCGCTGGTCGCTGCTGCACTCGATGTCCGGCAGGCTGCCGGGCGTGTCGTTCACCAATGACGGGAAAGTGAGTAACGCGTCATGAGTATTGAAGTAAAGGTTCCACAACTGCCCGAGTCGGTAACCGACGCAACGTTGCTGTCGTGGCACAAAAAGCCGGGCGACGCCGTGGCCCGCGATGAGAACCTGGTCGACCTGGAGACGGACAAAGTCGTTCTGGAAGTGCCGGCACCATCCAATGGTGTGTTGAAAGAAATTCACCAGCAGGACGGCGCTACCGTCACCAGCGGCGAATTACTGGCAACGCTGGAGGAGGGCGCAGCCCCGGCAGCCAAAGAAGCCGGGTCGGGGCAGGGCAGCGCGGCGGACGAGGCAGGCGAGTCGGCCGCTGACGGTCACAAGCTGTCACCTTCAGTGCGCCGGCTGGTTGAAGAGCACAATCTCGATCCGGCCGCGATAAGCGGCAGCGGCCGCGACGGCCGTATCACCAAGTCCGATGTGTTGAGTTTTATCGAGGGCGGCACAAAAGCACCGCAACCGGCAGCCGCAAAACCGCCGGCACCGCCGGCCGGCGAGCGTACTGAACGCCGCGTACCAATGACCCGGTTGCGTGCAAAGATTGCCGAACGCCTTGTCGAGGCACAGCAGACCGCCGCCATGCTGACGTCATTTAACGAAGTTGATCTGGGCGCGGTCAAGGAGCTGCGCAAGAAATATCGCGACAGCTTCCAGGAAAAACACGGCGTTAAACTGGGCTTTATGTCGTTTTTCGTCAAGGCGTCAATCGAGGCCTTGCGCAAGTTTCCGGCGGTCAACGCCTCGGTTGATGGCAACGAGATTCTTTATCACGATTATTTCGATGTCGGCATTGCGGTTTCCACCGAGCGCGGACTGGTAGTGCCGGTGCTGCGCGATGCTGACCAGATGAGTTTTGCCGAAATAGAAATGGCAATAAACGACTACGCCAGCCGGGCCCGCAAGGGATCGATCAGCCTCGAAGAACTGACCGGGGGTACCTTTACGGTAACCAACGGGGGTGTGTTTGGCTCGCTGATGTCGACGCCAATCATTAATCCGCCACAGAGTGCGATTCTGGGGATGCACAAGATCCAGGACCGGCCGATGGTGGTCAATGGCGAAGTACAGGTGCGGCCGATGATGTATATCGCGCTCACCTATGACCATCGCATCATCGACGGTCGCGAGGCCGTGCTGACGCTGGTCACCATCAAGGAGGCGCTGGAGGACCCGGCGCGGCTGCTGCTTCAGGTTTAATTTCAATTCCAGGTGCGCCACGGCGCGCCGCGGGGGAACAACACAATGAGTACTTCCAGTGACGTTATCGTCATCGGTGCGGGTCCGGCCGGCTATGTGGCGGCAATTCGCGCGGCGCAGCACGGCAAGAGTGTTATCTGCATTGACGCATGGAAAAACTATGACGGCAGTGCGGCCTTTGGTGGTACCTGCCTGAACGCTGGCTGTATTCCGTCGAAGGCGCTGCTGGAGTCATCGGAGCTTTACGAACGCGCGCGCCACGAGTTTGCGGCTCACGGTATCGAGGTACCGACGGTCGGTCTCGACCTGGCGACCATGCAAAAGCGCCGCGCCGGTATCGTCAAGCAGTTTACCGGTGGAATTGTTGCGCTGTTCAAGGCAAACGGCGTAAAGGGCCTGTTCGGTCACGGCAAGCTGCTGGCGCCGGGCAAGGTCGAGTACACACCGCATGACGGCAAGCCGGAAACACTGACTGCCGAACACGTCATCCTGGCTGCCGGCTCCAGCCCGATTGAGTTGAAGAGTGTGCCGTTCGACGGCGAGCGTGTCGTCGACTCCTGGGGTGCGCTTGAATTCGACGCCGTTCCCGGCCGGCTCGGCGTCATTGGCGGCGGCGTCATCGGCCTGGAACTGGGCAGCGTGTGGAACCGGCTCGGCGCCGAGGTCACGGTGCTCGAGGCGATGGACGATTTCCTGTTTATGGCCGACAAGCAGATTGCGTGCGATGCACAGCGTCAGTTCAAGAAGCAGGGCATGGATATCAAGCTTGGCGCCATGGTTTCCGGTGCGGACGTTAGCGGCAACGGCGTCAAGCTGCGTTACGACGACAAGTCAGGCAGCAACGAGCTCGAAGTAGACAAGGTAATCGTCTCGGTAGGCCGACGACCCTACACGGAAAACCTGCTTGCGGACGGTACCGGTGTGCAGCTCGATGAACGCGGTTTTATTGTTGTCGACGATGAATGCAAAACCTCGGTTCCCGGTGTGTGGGCCGTCGGTGACTGCGTGCGTGGTCCAATGCTGGCTCACAAAGGCTCCGAAGAAGGAGTTGCGGTTGCTGACCTGATTGCCGGTGAAGTAGCCGAGGTTAATTACGACGTCATTCCATCTGTTATCTACACTGCGCCGGAAATCGCCTGGGTTGGAAAAACCGAGCAGGAGCTTAAGAAAGCCGGGATTCGCTACAAGTCCGGTACCTTCAATTTTGCTGCTAACGGACGGGCCAAGGCGCTGGAGCAGGCAGTTGGTCTGGCCAAGGTGCTGGCAGCAGTGGACGACGACGAGATTCTCGGCGTGCATATCCTCGGTCCCATGGCCGGTGAGCTGATTGCCGAAGCGGTGCTGGCTATGGAGTTCTCCGCCAGCGCCGAGGACATCCAGCGCACGATCCATGCCCATCCGTCGTTGTCCGAGGCTGTGCACGAAGCAGCCCTTGCCGTCGACAAGCGCGCCATCCACGCGATTAATTCCTAGAAATGCAGATGGAGCCGACATCGCCGGTAAGTGATGCAGCTCATCTGCTACTGGTCGGGAAACGTGCCACCAGCACCTCCACGCGTGTTCAGCGTTTAGATTCCCGTGGGAGCGGCTTTAGCCGCGACTCCTTGCGATGATGTCCCGCAGGAGCGGCTTCTTGGGCACAGGACGCCCTTGTGTCGCGGAGCACAGGGATCTGCGAGAGCGACCAGCCGCGAATGGTCCTGCGATGAAGTCCCGTCAGCAGTACCGCGCGTGTTCAGCGTTTAGATTCCCTGTGGGAGCGGCTTTAGCCGCGACTCCTTGCAATGATGTCCTGCAGGAGCAGCTTCAGCCGCGAACATTTCCCGCGACGATGCCCTGCAGGAGCGGCTTCAGCCGCGAACATTTCCTGCGATGATGTCTCGAGGGGGAACCGCCTGTTCGTTGTGGCCGATCGTCAGCATGCGCCAATGGTTTAACATAATGCGGGTAAACCGCCGGGCGCGTCAGGCCACTAACGGATGGAGGAGCACAGGTTTTGCCGCATGATCCATCCGACAAGCAACTGGTCCGACGCTTCCAGCGGGGCGACACCAATGCGTTTACCGCGCTGGTGCAGCGCCACCAGGACCGCACGCTGCGCCTGGCATACGTCTGGCTGGATGATTCTGCGGGCGCGGAGGATGTCGTCCAGGAAGTATTCCTGCGCGCCTGGACCGGGCTGCACCGTTTCCGGTTTTCAGCTGCCCCGGCAACCTGGTTGTTTCGCATGACCCGCAATGTCTGCAATGAAATGAACCGCCGCCGGCGCCGCAAGGGTGAAACCGCGCCAGGCGAGGTTGCATACCAGCCTGGTGCCGAACGCGAGCAACAGCAGCAACAAACAATCGCTGCAGTGCGCCGCCTCGTGGCGGCATTGCCGGAGCGACAGCGTGATGCGGTGCTGCTGCGGGTTTTCGAGGAACTGTCTGTAATCGAGACAGCGCGGGTCATGGGCTGTCGTCCGGGCACAGTCAAGGCGACGTTGCACAAGGCGTTGAACAACTTGAGGGCAGCCGCCCGGGACAGTGACGTTGGTTGATCGTTTCGAACAGGATTTGCAACGCCTCGCCGCTGACTATCGGGGCATCCGTGCGCCGGCTGAGCTGGCGCGGCGTATCTCTGCAGGTTTGCCGGAGAAGCGCGGACGACGCAGCAATGCGTTGTGGCTGGGGCTCGCCGCCGCCGGGGTGGCTGCACTGGTGCTTCTCACACCAGGTACGGGCCCGCTGCGTGAACCTGTTACGACATTGTCGGTATTGAGCCTGCCGGCGGTGCCACCAACACCCAGGCTCAATTTCACTATTCGCTCACCGGGACTGGGCAGGGCGCGTTTACCTGTCATTCCACCAACCCCGCGTCCTGCGGTCAGCCCGCCTGCGACGGAGAAACCCGCCAGGACCGACGCATGATCATTAACTTCAGGAGAAATCGCATGAATCAAATCACCAAATCGCTGGCAGCAATTGCCGTCAGTACAGCGCTGCTTGTCACGGCCGCGCTTCCCGTGCAGGCCCAGGATCGCGAGCAGCGCGATGTCGAGCGGCATGAGCTGGCGCAAATGGATATGTTCCTCAGTCTGATGCAGCAGTTTTTTGGCATCATCGAGTCGATGCACGAGGTCGCCAGCGATCCGGAAAAGTCGGCGATCTTTCAGCTACACAAGATCCAGGAAGCATACGAGGAACGCGGTGAAAAACCGCGTACTGCCGTCGTGATGCGGCGGGTACTGGAGGAAACAGACAACACCACCATTCGCGCTGCAACCTACCTGATGCTGGGCGATCTGCTGAAGGAGAACGGGCGCAGTGATGAAGCGATCGAGGTGCTGCGTCGTGGTCTGGACGAGAGCCTGCGCGCAGCCGACTGATACTGGTTCAGGTGGTTGCGGTGCCCGGCTTGCTGAAGATTATTGAAAACTGCGCACCGCGGCCCGCTTCGCTGGCGACCTGCAGCTGGTAACCCATCTGGTCACAAAGCGCCCGCGAGATGGCCAGCCCCAGGCCGGTGCCACTGTCGACATTGCCCAGTGACTGTTCCTGGTAAAAAGGCTGAAAGATTGTTTCCAGCCGGTCACTGGGGATGCCGACGCCGGTATCGACTATATCGATGCGTACCGGCGCGTGATCCGCCGGGTCGGCCGCCAGTCGCGCCGTAACCCGTCCTTTGTTGGTAAACTTTACCGAGTTCCCAATCAGGTTAATCAGGATTTGCTTCATTCGCATCCGGTCGGTCTGCAGCTGCACCGGCTGTGTTGGTAACTCGGTTCGCAGCTCCAGGGCTTTGCCCACTGCCTGGGATTCCAGTTGCTGCACAGTCTCGCGGATCAGCTCATTCAGATCGACCGGTGCCAGGTGCAGCTCATTGCGCCCGGACTCAATCTTCGACAGGTCGAGCAGGCCGTTAATCAGCTGGAGCAGGTGCTTGCCGTTCTCCCGCACCCGTTCGAGAAATGACCTGTCTTCTTCATCGCGACTGCGTTCCAGCAGCAGGGACGTAAAGCCGATGATCGCATTGAGCGGCGTGCGCAGTTCATGGCTCATCTTGGCCAGGAATTCGCTTTTCGCCTTGTTCGCCTGCTCGGCGCCGACCAGGGCCTGCCGGGCGGTGTCCGCGGCCCATTCGGCATTCTGCTTGGCCGCCAGCAAGGCAGCCTCGGTGTGGCGCCTGCGGACGATCGTCCCAAGCCGATCTCCATACTCGTTAATGAGTGCGGAGCCCCTATTTTTTTGATTACGGCGCGAGCGCATGGGCGACCCAGAGGGCTACGGGAAAGATGGCGGGTTCCAGGCTAACGTTAATTGACAAAGGGTCCGTTAACCTGCTCGTAACCCATTTGCGAAAAATCGGAGGCTTTGTCGCCTTTCCCGTTGTGCCCGCCGAAAGCTTGGCGAGACATCGCCGGGAGCGCTAGTTTGGGGGAAGCGCACGTCTGGGGCGGAATAAACGGGGGCGAAGATGCTGACCGACGAACAGATCGAACAATTTCATGATGAAGGCTACCTGGTCCTGCCGGAGCTGTTC
>JABDJB010000039.1 GCA_013003425.1 Gammaproteobacteria bacterium
CGATCATGAAACTCGTCGCGGTTGCCCGCCAGCACCAGGCGATATCGTGAATGGCAATTAAATGCGAACGTGAGCAGGCACATCGATCGAACCATGATAGTGATTGGTGGCGAAAATTATAATCCGGTGTCTGCTAAACTGCCTCGATAATGGCGGAGACAGCGTTTTCAGCCGCGCCGGCGCTACCGGCGTGGATTACCGAGCAGTTCCCCTATGCGCGGCGCGTGTTCCACAATGGCGCTCATTCAATTCACTTTGTCGATGAGGGCAGCGGCCCCGCGGTATTGCTGCAGCATGGCAATCCGATGTGGTCCTATCTCTGGCGCCGGGTAATGGCGCGCCTCATTCCCGGGGGTGTGCGGGTTATCGCCCCCGACCTGGTCGGTCTGGGCCTCAGCAGCAAACCGCGTGATCCGTCGATCCACACGCTCGAATTTCACGCGAACCAGATCAGCGCACTGGTCGGTGCGCTGCAACTCGATTCGGTAGTAATCGTCGGGCAGGACTGGGGCGGGCCGATTCTCGGGCTGCTGGCGGCACGTCATCCGCAGTGGGTTCGTGGTGCGGTGTTTGCCAATACGATGCTTGCGCAACCAACACGCCAACCACGCACGACCTCGTTCCATCGCTTCGCCAATATGCCGGTGGTCAGTGATATTGCCTTCAGGCACCTGTTATTTCCGATCCCGGTGTTGCACAAGGTGCAGGGCGATCCGCACAGCATCGGCAGGCGTGAGAAGAAAGCATATCGCTTCCCGTTGCGTGATCGCAGCGACCGCGTGGCGCCACTTGCCTTTGCCCGCATGGTGCCGCTGGATCTTGCACATCCGACGGTCAGGACTCTCGGCGAGGTTGATGCCTGGGCGCGCAACTTTGCCGGGCCGGTTCGGCTGGTGTGGGGCATGCGCGATCCGATACTCGGTCCTTCACTGAAAAAAATGAAGAAGCTCTTTCCTGCAGCCCCGGTTACTGAAACAGACGCGGGTCATTTCCTGCAGGAAGAGGTGCCGATGTTGTTGGCCGAAGCCATTCTAAAGGTCTTGTAGCTTCAGTTCGTCACGCCCAGCTGCTGGATGATGCTGGCAAGGCGGCCCGGCTGGTCATCGTCAAACCAGTGTGCAATCAGACGGCTGGAGATCGATAGCGGCGGCGGAACCCGCAGCTTGCCGGATTTCAGTCCGTCGCTGATATCGTCGCGGCTGAACCAGCACGCATCCTGCAGCTCGTTATCGTTGAGCGTGATATCGGTGGTGCGGGCCACAGCCCGAAAACCCAGCATCAGTGACGAGGGAAACGGCCAGGGTTGAGAGCTGTGGTAACGCACCGTGCCGACATTCACCCCGGTTTCTTCCTGCACTTCGCGACGGACGGCGTCCTCGAGGCTCTCACCGGGTTCGACAAAACCGGCGATTGTGGAATAAACGCCTTCCGGCCATTCGGCCTGGCGCCCCAACAGCGCGCGGCCTTCGTGCTCAACCAATACGATGATTGCCGGATCGATCCTCGGGAACACGGTTTCTTTGCAGCTGCCGTTGTTGCATTTTCGCTGATGCCCGGCATCATGGCTGATATTCGGTGCACCGCAACGACCACAAAATCGATGTCGCCGGTGCCACAACACCATTGCCTGCGCATAAGCCAGTAAAGCGGCATGATCCTGCGGGAACAACAGGCCAATGGTGCGCAAGCTGCGAAAGCTTCCAGCAGCCATGACCGGCGCATCATCACGCGGTCCGCTGCCAAGGTCGAGGGCGAAGCAGGTGTAACCTGCAAAGGCGCCAATCAGAATCGCCTCGCGCTGCTTTTCCGGTGGCAACTCCGTTGCCGGCAGCAATACCGCGCGTGGCTCTGGCTCCGAGATTACCAGGCTGCTCTTGCTGTAGACGGGCAGGTAAGCGGCTCGCCCCTGCGTGAAACATTGGCGAATCCATGTGCTGTCGGCGCGTCGTGCGCCAAGCCGGTCAAAGTGGGCGCCGGCAAAAACGTTAATGCGTTCAGTCACAGATCAGAGTTCGTGATTGCCATGCCCGAATTCTAAAGTATCGGACACTTTGGAGAGGAAAAAAAAGGCCCGCCGGTGGCGAGCCTTTGATTGTCCAGCTTCGAATTCTGACTAGACGTCTGTCGTGCAGTGTGCGCAGCGGGTCGCATCCAGCGGGATTTCCATGCGGCAGCGCGGGCACTTCTTTGTGGTGGGCTCTGCAGCCGGCTCTTCCTTCTTGGCCGAGTTCATCGCCTTGACCACCAGGAATATCGCAAACGCGATGATGATGAAGTCGATGACGACATTTATGAAGCTGCCGTACTTGATCACGGCTGCGCCTGCTTCCTCGGCAGCCGCCAGGCTGTCGTAGGCAGTGTCGGTCAGGTTGACGTACAGTGCACCGAAGTCGACGCCACCCATGAGTTTGCCGATTGGCGGCATCAGGATGTCGGCGACGAAAGAGCTGACGATCTTGCCGAAAGCGCCGCCAATGACGATACCGACGGCCATGTCGACCACGTTGCCGCGCATCGCAAAGTCTTTGAATTCTTTGAGCATAGGAATCCTCCCGTTGTTACCGGATACGCGATCGCGCGACCGGCCGCCTGAGGGCTGGCGCGATTATTAATGCAAGTATCGGAAATATCAAATAAATTGGCGCCTCATCGACCTTTTTTAAACATTGACTCATGATATGATCCGGCGTCATCCCGCACCGCGCCTGAACCGACGCGTTGCGGTATTTTTTTCGCCAACCGCCTGAAAATGAACGCACTTTCCTTAACGGGCCTGAGCAAAACCTACGACAATGGCGTCGAAGCCCTTAAGGGTATCGACCTGACTGTCGAGGAAGGGGATTTCTTCGCCCTGCTCGGACCAAATGGTGCCGGAAAGACGACCGCCATCGGCATTGTGACGTCACTGGTTAAGAAAACCGCGGGTACGGTGGAGGTGTTCGGCCACGATCTCGACCGGCACACCGAGCGGGCAAAATCCTGCATCGGTCTGGTGCCGCAGGAAGTCAATTTCAATCAGTTTGAAAAACCCCTCGAGATACTCATAAACCAGGCCGGCTTTTATGGCCTGTCACCACAGCTGGCTCGCGAGCGTGCGGAAACGCATCTTCGCCAGCTGCAGTTGTGGGGCAAGCGCGACGATATCGCACGTAACCTGTCGGGTGGCATGAAGCGACGTCTGATGATTGCCCGGGCGCTGGTACACCAGCCCCCGCTGTTGATTCTCGACGAACCGACCGCAGGTGTGGATATCGAAATTCGCCGGTCGATGTGGGAATTTATGCAGCGAATCAATGCTGATGGCACAACCATAATCCTTACGACCCACTATCTCGAAGAAGCCGAGAGCCTGTGTCGCAACGTAGCAATTATCGATAGCGGCAGAATTGTCGAGCACGATCGTATGAGCCGGGTGCTGCGCAAGCTGCATTTCGAAACGTTTGTGCTGGATGTCGAGGCGAAACTGCCGGCCACGATCAGCGCCGAAGGATTCACGATCAGGCGGGTCAACGATTATTCCCTGGAGGTGGATAAGCCACAGCAGCAGAGTATCAATGAGCTTTTCAGTCAGCTGACCTCGCAGGGCATTCATATCAGCAGCATGCGCAACAAGGCTAACCGCCTCGAAGAACTGTTCCTGCGCATGGTCGAAAACAAGGCTGAACAGACATGAACCGGCAGCACTACAACGCGCTGCTGACAGTAGTGATGCGGGAGTTTCGCCGCGTGCGGCGTATCTGGATCCAGACCATCGTCCCGCCGGCAATAACCATGACGCTGTACTTCATCATATTCGGAAATCTTATCGGCAGCCGTATCGGGCAGATGGAAGGTTTTTCCTACATGCAGTTCATCGCGCCCGGCCTGATCATGATGTCGATAATCAGCAATTCCTACGGCAACGTCGTTTCATCGTTTTTTGGCTCCCGTTTTGGCAAGTACGTGGAGGAAATGCTGGTCTCGCCGATGCCCGATTACATTATGCTGATCGGCTACATGGCCGGCGGACTTATCCGCGGGCTGTGCGTAGGCCTGCTGGTCACTATTATCGCGCTGTTTTTTACCGAGCTGCGCCTGGAGCATCCCTGGGTAACGCTTGCCACCGTCATTCTGACGTCGATGGTTTTCTCGCTGGCGGGATTTGTAAACGCTATTTACGCCAAAAACTTTGACGGCATTTCAATTATCCCGACGTTCGTGCTGACGCCGCTCACCTACCTTGGCGGAGTGTTTTATTCAATATCGTTGCTGCCGGAGTTCTGGCAAGCGGTATCACGCGCCAATCCAATCCTGTATATGGTCAATGCATTCCGTTACGGCATCCTTGGTGTATCAGACATTGAGCTGGCAACCGCATTTTCGATAATTATTGCCTTCGTGATCATTCTGTTTGCCTTCAACCTGTACCTGCTGCGGCGCGGCGTCGGGCTTCGACCCTGATGTGCGGGCGGTTTGCATTCTACGCGCCGGCCGAAGCAGTAACGCGGATCTTTGGTGTTGAGGATCCACCGGACATCGAGCCGCGCTTCAACATTGCCCCAACCCAGTTTGTGCCAATAATACGCGCTGACAGCGACGGTGAGCGCAGCGTCAGTATGCTGCGCTGGGGGTTGGTTCCGTTCTGGGCAAAGGACAAGGCGATCGGCAATCGCATGATTAATGCACGGGCCGAAACCCTGAGCGAAAAACCCGCCTACAAGAGTCCTTTCCGGAAGCGTCGTTGTATTGTGCCGGCCAATGGCTTTTACGAGTGGAAAAAGCAGGGCAGCGTGAAGCAGCCATACTTTATCAGCCACGGCGGCGACAAGCCCTTTGGCATGGCCGGGTTGTGGGCGCGCTGGCGTGATGGCGAAAACGACGATGAAACACTGGAGACCTTCACCATTGTCACCACGGCGCCTAACGAGGCCGTGGCGCCGTTGCACAACCGAATGCCGGCAATCATCGATACCAGCCATTTCACACAGTGGCTGGACCCGGAAAATCACGACACGGCAGCGTTGCAGGAGTTGCTGCTGCCGCCCCCTGCCGAGCCGGTAACGGTTTGGCCGGTTAGCCGGCGGGTCAACGATCCGAAAAACGATGAAGCGGAGCTGGTGACGGCGGATTCGCTGATATGAAATTGCACGTGCTGATGCTGCTGATTGTGCTCGCGGCCAGCGGCTGCGCTATTCAGTCTGTGACAGCGCCAGCGGGTGCAGTAAAGGCCTGGTCTGCTGATTCCCAGCATGATCGCAACCTGATGGTTGGGAAGTGGCTGGGCGAAGTCAGGACGGAAGACGACAAGTTACGCATAACCCTGTCAGAACGCAGCGAGAATGGTACTTATCGAATCACTTTTCGCACGTATGAAGGAAGCCAGTACGATGAATCGATCGAAGTGGGTCTGTGGGGCATATCAGGCCCGGTCTACTTTACGATCATGCGTGGCTGGATGACTGGCGGCGAGTTCAGGCCGGCCGATACAACGCAAGCCTATTACTACGATGCCTATCGCATCATCAGTCTCGATGAGACTTCATTCGAATACGAATCGGTAGAGACGGCAAATCGTTTCAGCGTTCGCCGGGTGGGCAATGACTTCGAGTTTTCTGATTGAAAACTTGTCTTGCTCACCACCGGATATCAGGGCCAAGTTCGTAAATCTCGTCAACAATGTCGGTGCGCGGGTGGAGTGACCATTGCATGACCGGATCGCTGACGGTCCAGCGACCCGCTGCATCGGCGCATATAAGATCCAGTTCTTCGAGTATTCTTATTGCCTGGCCAACGCTGGCACTGGACACCCGGGTGCGTGCGACGAAGCGTTTGGCACGTGGTTTGTCAGTTGGCGTTTGCGCCAGGCAATACAATACCGCACGCTGATTTGGTGACAGCCGCTCGAGCTCGCGGCCGGTGACGTGCCGGTTCTCGTCGACCAGCGCGTACCATTCATTGACAACGTCCTGTATTACCGGCGGCAAATCCGCCGACCAGAGCCGGCGACAAAGTTCATTGAGCCAGCGTGGGTGACGGTCTGTCAGTGCAACAATCATCTCCCTTGCCTTGACGCCGATATTGCACTGCCAACGGGCCTGGGCGGCCGCTCCAAGATAGTCGCTATAGGTCTCACTGTTAATCGGGCGCAACGCGAAGCGGCGACAGCGGCCGTGCAGCGGCGCTTTGCTGCCTTCAAAAAGGCTGCGCATGACTGAGCGATTGTGACCGTGCATGAGCCAGACAAAAGCACGGTTGCTGTCGATCATCGAGTGCATCGCCTGCGTAAGCTGTTTGCTGGACCGCAGTGCAGGAAGCTGCTGCAGCTCGCGCACGATCAGTACGCAACGGCAGCCGCGCTGCAGCGCCATCTGGTCTAACTCTGTATGAACCTCGAGCAGCGTATCCAGCGGCCGCTCACCGGGGTGCAACCTGATTGTCTGGAGGTGATTGACGTCCAGATATATTTCCTTTGTAACCCCGGTAAAGAGATTAGCAACATTATCGGGCAGCACATTTGCTCGTCGAATGACCTGCGACGCAAGCTGGCCCATTGCTTCCAGCATTGTCACGCAAAACGACTCGGTGTCATGTATCGAGTGCAACCTGCAATCAGCAATTGCCATGCGTGGCTCGCGCCAGTGGCGCAGGTCCTGGCAGGCACGATTGATCAGCGTGCTGACGCCATAGCGCTGCGGGCAATCGAACCACGCACTGCGTCCGGCTACCACGTCATCGATCAGGCGGCGATATTCGCTTTCGCGGTTTACCAGTGCACCACCAGCAGCGTTACCAGGAGGAAACAACCCGCGTGCGATTGCGCCCGATCCCCGTGGTCCGGCGGTACCACTGCCTTCGGTGCTCACGCGCCGGACAATGCCTGATCGAGGTCGGCTACAAGGTCATCCTGGTGCTCGATACCGACCGAGAGGCGCAGGAGGTTGCCCGGCGCGTGCGTACCGGGGCCCTCTGCTGACGCGCGATGCTCGATGAGGCTCTCGACGCCGCCCAGGCTTGTCGCGCGAATGAACAGGCGGGTTCGCGCTGCGACCGCAACGGCATGAGCCGCATCGCCATCTACAAGAAATGACAGTACACCTCCGAATCCACTCATCTGACGGGCGGCGATTTCGTGACCGGCGTGTGCCGGCAAGCCGGGATAGGCTACTTCAGTCACTGCCGGGTGGCTGGCAAGAAAACGCGCAATTGCCAGCGCATTGTGCGCGTGAGCGTGTGTTCGCATCGGTAGCGTGGCAATACTACGTTGCAACAACCAGCAGTCGAAAGCCGACGGCACCGCACCGCCGCGTGACAGGAAGCCACGCACCTGATCCAGCAGCTGCTTGTCACGACCCACCACAACGCCACCGGAGACGTCGCTGTGCCCACCGATGTACTTGGTGGTGCTGTGAACCACAAGGTCGGCGCCGAGCGTCAGCGGCTTTTGCAGCACGGGCGTTGCCAGCGTGTTGTCGACCGCGACTGTGATGTTCTGTCGGGTGGCGAGGCGGCCAATAGTCGCAATGTCGCTGATACGCAACAACGGATTGGATGGCGTCTCTATCCATAGCAATTGCGTATCGTCGCGGATTGCTGCAGCCACCTCGTCCGGCGAGGCCGTATCAACAAAACTGATTTCGCTGCCCCACGAGGCCACGACCTCCTGTAACTGATGTAGCGTTCCGTGGTAGGCGTCGTGTGTAGCGACGATATGACCACGCCCGGCAACCTGAAATACAGCCAGTGTCGCTGCCGTCCCGGAAGCGAAGGCGACAGCATCTGTTCCTTGCTCAAGTGCGGCAAGGGTGCGCTCGAGCATTACCCGGTTTGGATGATTGTCACGTATGTAGTCGTAGCCGGTGGAATACTGGCCATCCGCATCACGCTGAAACGTTGTGCTCAGGTATAACGGTGGCGATACGGCACCGGTCACCGGGTCTACGGTTCGGCCTGCGTGGACAGCGAGGCTCTCTTCGTGCAGCTTGCTGCTCATTGTTCAGTCCCTTCTCACACGACGCTTCCGGCCATTTTGCCTCGTGTGTGGCGTGCGTGCGAGACTGCCATGTCCACGGCGGCGAACTATGTGCCGGCACCGGTATCAAACAGCATGAACCCAGGGGGAATATCTTCATGCTTTATCGCATTATTCTTGTTGTCATGCTGGCGTGCGCCGGGCTGGCGCATGCACAAAACAAGGCTGTCGAGCTTTATCAACAGGCAAAGACGCAGGCTGCCGCAGGCGAGTTGGACGCAGCGTTGCAGTCACTGCAGCAGTCGGCCGCCGCAGGCTTCCTGGGGCTGCAGTTTCTCCGCAAGGAGGAGGCCTTTGATGCGCTGCGCTCTGATGATCGGTTCGCCTCCATCCTGCTCCAGGTGCGAAATAACCTGTACCCGTGTGAGGAAGGCGAACACTTTGCCGACTTCGATTTCTGGGTCGGCAGCTGGGATGTGTTTACCGGCGACGGCAACAAAGCCGGCAGCAATGTCATCAGCAGGGTCGAAAACGGATGTGCATTGCAGGAGCTGTGGACATCCGCCGGCGGCACCACCGGCCGCAGTCTCAATTTTTATGACCCGAACCGCGGCAAATGGCGCCAGCACTGGGTCAGCCCCACGGGGTTGCTGATCGACATTGAAGGTGGCCTGGTGGACGGCTCAATGGTACTTGAGGGTATCGTCTACTATTTCAGCGGGCTGCAGGCTGACTTTCGTGGTACATGGACGCCGCTGGAGGACGGTCGTGTGCGCCAGTACTTTGAGCAGCACGACGCTGCCAGCGACAGCTGGCAACCATGGTTTGAAGGGTTCTACGTGCGTACTGGCGAGTAGGCGCACATGAATCTGCTGGCCTCTGACATTGCAATCCTGGCAGCAGGCGCGTTCTTTCTCAACGCGTTGCTGACCGGTGTGTGGAAGTTTCGCCAGATGGCAGCCAGCAGCGACGGCCAGGCGCATCGTTACGTCGATATCGCTCATCGTGCCTCGCTGATGTACAGCTTTGCTGCATTGTTGCTGGCGGTATTTGCGGCTATCAGCCAGCTTCCCGACATGATCGAGATACTCGCTACAGTGCTGGTGTTGGTTTATTTTGCACTGGCAATCGCCAGCTACATGGTTCAGGGTTTGCGCCGGCAAACCGATAACCAGATCGCGGATATGTCGATCGCCGGCCGCTTTTTCATGTGGAGCCTGGTCGTCGGTGAGATAGGCGGGTTTGTTGTGTTGTTCTACGGCGTAATAGTCGCGACTCTGGCCTAAAACCACTCCGGCAGGTGATCACGGATATCGGCAGCGTCATGCTGGACCAGATTCTTGTTTACCGTTGCTACCACCCGTTCGGCGCAGCAGTGATGCATGGATTTCCGTAGCAGGCCAAGGAATGCAGGCGGCGCAATCAGGATCAGTTTGTCGAAGTCGCCCCGTTCGCGCGCGCGCTCGAGCTCGCCAGCGATGGTTTTCGCAAACATTTCCGTTTCGTGACGCTTCTGGTCGGATTCGCGACCCATTGCGTGACGTCCCGCGCCGCCACTGTCAAAGCTGCGACCGGGCGAATCAGATACCAGGTCGCGCTCCTTCAGTCGCACCTCCGGTTGCGTCAGCCCACGTATTTCGTCCAGGCCGGCGCGCGGTCCGGTTGTGGAAAAAATGCGCGCGCGGCTGCTCTCAGCCACCAGCACCCAGGTTCGGTTCATGCAGATTCCCCCACCACTCAATCGTAGCTGCCCCGGCCCGACTGTGCCAACCTTCTGAATAACATTGATTTTCTGGGGTAGAAAGCGGCCAGACCCGGGCCACGGCAGGCGCATCGGAGCGCTGTTCAGGGCGCCTCGTGATTCATGAGCGTCACGTTCTGGCTGACATCTGCACTGAGGGTGTACCCGCTGGCTAGCAGCGTGCGCCGGCAGCGCGCCATGATTTCCGCGCGCTGGCTGGCCACGTTTGGCGCCGGGTCGAAGGCGTCGACCCAGAAGCGCACGATGAGTTCGATGTAGTTGGGAGTGAATTCGTTTATTCCGGCAAACGGCGCGGGCGTTTCCAGTGACAGGCCGCTTTCCAGGATAGTTTTCTCGATCAGGGCGCAAGCAGCATCCGTGTCTTCCTGGTAGGCAATCCCGATCCGGAAGTTATGGCGCCTTAGTCCGTCGCGGGTGAAATTGACCAGAGGATTCTTGAAAATGTGGCTGCTTGGTATAAAGATGTCGCGCCCGTCAGCGCTGCGTATGTGTGTCGAGCGCAACGACACGTCACGCACTGTCCCCTCGAGCCCGTCTGACTGGATCAGGTCGCCGAGATTGAATGGCCGGCCGAATGCCAAAAAGAACCCAGCGAGAAAATTCTCGCCGATTTCACGAAACGCGAAACCGAGCACGACTGCCGTAATTCCGCCGCCAGCCAACAGGCCGCCGGCTACACCACTGAGCCCGATAATGTCGAGCGCAACAGCGAATCCAATCAGGACGAAGAGCCAGACAATCACCCGGCGGAAGAAGCTGAGGTGGGTCTCGGCCAGGTCGCTGCGGTCCAGCAATGTCGTCACGGCACGCGCAATCAGGCGTCCGGCAATCCAGAACGCGGTGAGCACCAGCAGGGCAAAAACCACGCGCGGCGCGGCGGTCACCAGCGCTTGCCAATGGTCCCTGAGACTTTCCAGCAGCAGATCCAGGTCAGTGCTCCCGTTCGCATTCACGCGCAGCGAACTGGCTATAGCTGGCTTCCGCGCGAAGACGGAATTTTTTGAACAGAAATTTTTCCGTTGTTTCAAACAACCAGCGTATAGGCTGCAGCGACGTACCGTCGCCGACTCGCTGAAAAACTGCCTGCTCCGGTTCGTCGCTGGCCCGCAACACCAATTGCTCGTCCGCGATGGTCAGCAAATCGCAGCTGAACGGTAATGACAGGATCATGTCCTTTCCATCGCCGTCCATAACAAGCCTCTTGTCCTGCGCCAGCTTCTCCTGCTCGAGCAGTTCGACTTGCCCGGCTGAATAGTCCATCAGCGCGCGCTCGTGCACGCGCAGCTTGTCATTCAGCTTGATCTTCAGCTCCCGGCGCACAGTAAAGCAGCTATCGAGCAGCCCGGCGTGTGCCCGACTGTGCACTTCGCAGGCCTCGTGCGTTGTTCGGGATGCGCCGTCAGCGGCCGGTAACAGACTGGCCGCGAGCAGGGCCGCGAAAACAGACAGCAGTTTCATCATCGGCTATCGGGCGTCGGCCAGGCTGGCGTCGCGAATCGCCTTGAACTCGTTACCGTCGTACCATTGCGGCCAGTCGCTGCCTGCTGCGATTTCCCGGCCGATCATGAAATAAAGCTGCATATCCTCGATGGCGCCCGCCAGGTCCCAGTCATCGCTATATTCGTCGCCAACCTTGTGATATCGGTTGGTAATCCAGTCGCGCGCCAGTTCGGTGCCACGGGCGATCCCACCTTCGCGATAGTCAAACCCGCTCTCTGCATAAATCACCGGTACGCCCTGCTTGGCCAGGTTGAAGTGATCGGAGCGATAGAAAAAGCCCTTTTCCGGCGTCGGTTCGGCGACGATGACGCGGTCCTGGGAGCGGGCAGCGCGAGCCAGGTATTCCTCCAGCTGCGACGCGCCGAAACCAACTACCGCGACGTCCCTGGTTTTGCCATGCACGTTCAGGCCATCCATGTTGATGCCGGCCACGGTCTGCGCCAGCGGATAGACCGGATTGGTGCCGTAGTAGCGCGAACCCAGCAGACCTGACTCTTCAGCGGTGACGGCGATAAATACTACCGATCGGCGCGGTGGTGGTTGCAGTGTGGAGAAGGCTTCGGCAATTTCGATCAGGGCCGCAGTTCCGGTGGCGTTGTCTACAGCGCCGTTGAAAATCTGGTCACCCTCGAGGGATTCATCGCGACCCATATGATCCCAGTGCGCCATGTAGACGATGTATTCGTCTTTCAGGTCCGTTCCCGGCAGAATGCCAATCACGTTGTGCGAAGTGGATTCGCGAAAAGTATTCTGTATTTCCGCTGACAGCCGCCACGGCATGGGCTGCGCGGAAAAATCCTGGTGCAGTGCTTCGCGGCGGGCGTCGTCCAGAGTCTTGCCCGTTGCGGCAAAAAGCTCCTGAGCCAGGGTGTTGTTGACCCAGCCTTCGACTACCGGTCGCGAAAAGTTGCGGTCGGCAGTGACGAGGTCAAACTGAGGCCCGCTCCAGCCGCCAGTGACCACCTCAAAAGGATATCCGGCCGGCCCGGTTTCATGAATGACGATGGCTGCAGCAGCACCCTGACGTGCGGCTTCTTCGTATTTATAAGTCCAGCGGCCGTAGTAGGTCATCGCGTTGCCGTTGAACAGGTTCGGGTCCTGAGTTGCGTAGCCAGGATCGTTGACCAGCATCACGACGGTCTTGCCTTCGACATCGAGCCCTTCGTAGTCATTCCAGCCGTATTCCGGCGCAACAATGCCGTAACCAACGAACACCAATTCGCTTTCACTCAGGGCGACGCTGTCGGTGACCCGCTTGGTCCAGATAATGGCGTTCTTGCCCAGCGGTGGCTCCAGGTAGGAATGACCGGTGAACTTCAGCGCGGTGGAGGTTGCCGTGATTTCTACCAGCGGTACCGGTTGATACCAGCTATCGCCATTGCCAGGCTGCAGCCCGGCCCGGCTGAATTCGTCGCGCAGGAACTCGATGGTCCGGGTCTCGCCCTCGGTAAACGGAGCACGGCCCTCAAATTCATCCGATGACAGCGTCTTAACGCGGCCGCGATAGGAGCCGGCATCGATTGCGTCCATGCCGCTGGTGGGAGCCTGCTGCGGCCCTGTTGCGGCAGGGGGCGTCTGCGGGCTGCCACTGCAGCCGGCGATCAGGATGGCCAGGGCGGAAATGGAGATCTTGACGGAATTCATGGTTTTTCCTGCTGCTTCGGGACGCCGGCCGCCTAGGATACACGGCGTCGGGTGGGCAGTGCATGCCGGTCCGGTCGACCATAGCGGGGTCAGGCCCGCAACGATGACTGGATACCTTAAATAATGTGTCGCAAGCGGTGTGACGTGGGTCACAGTGCCGCTGCCGGCCTATCGCTAGTGTGACGCCTCTGGAGGCCCGCGAGGCCGCATGAAACCCGGATGCATGACTGGCAGGGCGCAGCAAAAAACAGCAGCCGGCAAACCCGCCGATTACGCCGATCCGCTAAACTCGGCGCGCCGCCGCCGTGCTGACCAGGCCGGGTTGCGGCTGATCCATGATGCAGACCAAAACCCGGGCCAGGCTGAGACTGTGAAACAAGCCAAGCGACGACTGCGAATCCTGTTCCTGTCGCCCCATTACCCGCCTGATGTTGCAGCGACCGGCCAGCTGGTTGCGGAGCTGGCGCAGGATGTTGTGACTGCGGGTCATGAGTCCATTGTTATTGCATCGCGGCCCGATCGCGTTGCCGGGTCGCACGATGCTGCTGCAATGCCGGAAAATACCGAGCAGCGTGACGGAGTGCAGATCAGGTGGCTGAACATTCCTACCGCCGGGCGCCGTGGCACCTGGTCAAGACTGCTGCCGTTTGCCGGTTATTTCCTGGCGACGGCCTGGCGCTCTCTGTTTGTCGGCAAGGTGGATATTGTCTTTGCCCAGTCAACGCCACCGCTGCTTGCCGGACTTCTGGCCGCACTGCATTCGCTCGTTCCCGGGCGCCGCTTCGTTTATAACCTGCAGGACGTCTACCCGGAACTGGGTCAGGCGCTGGGTGTCCTTGGTCATGGTCCCGTCGCCGGGCTGAGCAGGCGTGTCGAGGCTACCCTGCGACGGCGGGCCGACAGGCTGGTCGTGCTGGCCGATGACATGCGCGAGGTGGTGCGCAACAGCGACCGGCAGCTGCAGGATGTCGATGTGATTCCCAACTGGGCAGATGCCGCGGTCATTGGTGCAGACACCGGAGCGGCGGGCGATTTTCGTGTCCGCAATGGGCTGCAGGACAAGTTTATAGTCATGTACTCGGGCAACCTCGGCCGGGCACATGGGGTGGAGTTACTGCCGCAGGTCGCCGCGCAGCTGGCCGACTTGCCCGACCTGGTACTGCTGGTAATCGGGGCCGGTGCTGCCCTGCCGACAGTTCAGGCAGAAGCGCAGCGGCTCGGGCTAAAGAACCTGGCGTTCCTGCCGTTCCAGCCAAAAGAGAAGCTCAGTGAATCACTGTGTGCAGCAGATGTCAGTCTTATCCTACAGCGACGTTCAGTGTCGGGCCTGGTGGTCCCTTCGAAGCTCTATGGAATTCTGGCCAGTGGCCGTGCAGCCGTGGCGGCTGTGCCGCCGGAGTGCGAGGTAGCGCGCGTGCTGGAATCTGAACAGGCCGGGATAGTGGTAGAACCGGAATCTGCTGACGGGATTGCTGCGGCGGTGCGCAAACTGTATCTTAACCGCGATTGTGCCGCAGAGATGGGGACAAGGGCACGTCTTGCTGCAGTCAACCGGCATGACCGGCAGCAAGCGACAGGACGTTATATCCGGCTGTTCGAACAGCTAGCATTATCATGATTGCAATATTCACAGCTTTCCTGCTGGCGCTGGCGTGCGCGCTGCTGCTGACACCACTGGTTCGAAACTCGGCCCGGAAGCTAGGCACCGTGGAAATGCCTAATACCAGTTTCCGCAAGATACATACCGGCGAGATTCCCCGGCTCGGTGGTATCGCGATCGTCGCTGCCTTCTACCTGCCGCTGCTGTGCCTGTTTCTGGTCAGCAGCGATACCGGTGCCCTGTTTACGGGCGACACGCGGATGGCACTGGGCTTTCTGCTGGGCGGCATCCCGATCGTATTGATCGGGCTGTATGACGATATTGTCGGTGCCGGTGCAGTCGAGAAATTTGCAATACAGATCGCCGTTGCTATTTCGCTGTACGGGCTGGGATTCAGAATCGAGGCTATTTCGCTGCCGTTCGACGCAGTACTCGACCTGGGTGTCTACGCATTCCCGCTTACCGTGCTGTGGATCGTAGGCCTGATAAATGCCCTGAACCTCATCGACGGGCTGGATGGGCTGGCGGCAGGTATCGCCGTATTCGCTGCCGCAACAGTCTTCGCTGTCGCATTCGCCAACGGCAACCTGCTGATGATGCTATTCATGGCCGCCCTCGCCGGTGCGCTGATGGGTTTCCTGGTATTCAACTTCAACCCGGCGACCATTTTCATGGGCGATACGGGCAGCCTGTTCCTGGGCTATGTAATCGCGATTACCTCGCTGCAGACCAGTACCAAGGGAGCCGCCACCGTGGCGCTGCTCACGCCGGTACTTGCACTGGGCCTGCCGATACTCGATACAGTAATGGCGTTCGGCCGCCGCCTGGTGCGCGGCCAGCATCCGTTCCAGGGTGATCGAGAACATATCCACCATCGCCTGCTCGACATGGGGCTGAGTCACAGGTCGGCGGTATTGTTCCTGTATGCGGTTTCGGCCGTGTTCGCTATGTTTGCCCTCACTGTCACCCTGACAGACGGAATTCTGAGTGCCGCCATTTTTGGCGCCGCTGTAGTTTCTGTGCTTTTGTTTGTTGCCCGGCTCGGTGTATTTGTCTGGGATCACAGCGGCCTGGCTGAGCGGCGGGAGCGCAACCAGGTGTTGCGCAAGGCTCACCGACGCTTCAACAAGACCGCTGCCGGTGCCGAAAATATCGATACGGTCTGGTCGGCACTGGTGGATGCGGCCAGCGAAATGCAGGCGGCCCGCCTCGAGCTCACGCCTACCGCGGGCGCGGCGCGCCATGAATGGCAGCGCAAAGACGCAAGGATCGCAACGCTGGTGGTCGAGCGACCGATCTCGACCACCGATGGCGAATTGCTCATTGCCTGGGACGATGGCCGTACGCTACTGGCTGCCGAGGAAGGTGGTGCGCTGGATCGACTGATCGCAACAATGGACCGGCGCATCATGCCGCGCATGATCGATGTCAGCCTGGCATCGGTAACGCAGAAAGCCTGAAAAAGCGGCCAGCGGGAGCGGCTTCAGCCGCAACGCTTGCGATGGGTTCTCGTGGGAGCGACCAGACGCGACTGCTTGCGACTGTGTTTGGCGGCGGGCTTTTGCGGCGGTCCTGCAAGACGGTATTCCTTGTCAGCTCCGGCGGAGGACCGCAGTCGTTGCAAACAAACACCGTCCTCTCTCCCGCCGCACCGTTACCGTGTGCGACCTCTTGCAGGAGCGGCTTTAGCCGCGAATGATTTGCAATGAAGCTTCGCGGGAGTGGCTTTAGCCGCAGATGTTGGCGATCGCGTCGCGGCTGATGGTGGGTTGGCAGGGTAAAAGGAGTCGAACCGGCCGGGCCGGTTCGACGATTGTTATTGATCGGCGGAGTCACTCTCCAGCGGGAGGTACTCCTGCACCGCAACCACCAGTCCTTCGGGGCCAGCATGTACGCCAAGCGCTGTGCCGATCCGCGCAAACACGGTCTGCTGCTGATCGGGAATAACCTGGCGCAGTTTTTCGAGCAGAGCCTGCGCATCCTTCTCGCAGTCTGCATGGCCGACACCGACGCGGTAGCTCCTGGCAGAATCCGTGCGCCGGGCAATGAAGCGGGCAAATTTCTCTACGATATTCTTACGGCCGAGGAAAACGCCGACGGGCTTTACCAGCCCGTCGCGAATCGCCAGCACCGGTGTCAGGTGTAGCAGATCGGCGATGGTTTTTACCCGCGCCGGGATGCGACCACCGCGTACACCATAGCTGAGATCGCGCAGCACACAGTAAGTCTCAGTGCGGTCTTTCATCAGCTCAATACGCTCGGCGATTTGTTTGCCATTCATCCCACGCTGTGCGGCTTCAGCAGCATCAATGACCAGCAGCCCCTGACCCAACGATGCCGTACGCGAATCGACTACGCGTATCCGTTCCGAGTGTTCCAGTGAGGTGGCAACATTCTGCGCCGCCTGCCAGGTGCCGCTGGCGCTCCCGCTGACATGTATTGATACGACCTCGTCGTAGTGTGACTTGAGGAACTCGAACTGGCGGCGAAAATCGCCGGGTGCCGGCTGCGACGTCGTTGCCGGCACTGTTTCGGTGCGCAGTTTCTCATACAGCTGTTCAGCTGTGATTGTTACTTTGTCCAGGTAGCTCTGTTCACCAAAATGTACGCGCACCGGTGTGAGGTAAATGTTCAAACGTTCAAGCTCATCGTCCGGCACGTCGCCGGCCGTGTCGGTAGTAATAACGACGCCGCGCCGGGTGGCATGGGCCAGCTCCTGCTGGCGTTGCATGTCATCAGCTTTTTCGCCGCTGATTTCGCCATGACGCGATGCGCGACGAAACAGCTCGTCTGGCTCATTGGTGTGCATATGTATGCGCATACGGGCATGGCTGCCGGCAATCACCAGGCTGTCACCAAGCGCGGTGATATCCTCGCGCAGCTTGCGTCTGTCAATGGTGCTGCCACGCACCAGGCACTCCGTGCAGTAGCGGTAACGCAAGTCGATTTCGGCCCCTGCGGTCATTTCGCCGACAAATTCATTCAGTCCGCTTGCAGCAACTGTCAATTCAGGTTCGACGCCTTCGACTACCAGTGACTCGATCCCATCGAGGATGTCGACGAAGCCGGCAGCTCCGGCATCGACAACACCGGCCTTGCGCAGCACTTCGAGCTGATTCGGTGTATTCGCCAGAGCGGCGCGGGCCAGTTCGTTGGCAGCAAGCAGGATGGATTGCAGATCACGGTCACCGGCAGTAACGCGCGCAGAGACCGCCGCGCAAAAGGCATCAATGATCGTCAGCATTGTGCCTTCGACCGGATCGCTCATCGCTTCGCGAGCGTAGCTCGCACCGCTGTTGCAGGCGGCGGTCAGCGTCGTTGCATCGATGCGCCCGACACTGCCGGCGTCATCAGCCAGGCCCTGCAGGAACTGGGCGAAAATTGCACCAGAATTTCCACGGGCACCGTCAATTGCAGCATCGGCGACGCGGATCAACAGCTTGCCGGCGCCCTTTGTCCGGTCATCCAGGGCTGCGAGGATTGATTGCAGGGTAAGCGCAAGGTTTGTTCCCGTGTCGCCATCGGGTACGGGATAAACATTGATCTTGTTCAGGTGTTCCTGGTCTGCGAGTACCTTGCCGATACCGGCGCGCAGCGCTCGCGACAGCCGACGCCCGTCGATGTAGGCGATTCTGTGTGTTGCCCGTGGTGCGCCCGCTGCAGGTGTCATACCGGGCCGATCAGTCCGGCAGCAACTCGAAACGATAACCGCGGTGATTCAGCACGACGCCGGCGGCAGTTATACGCTCGACGGTTCCACCCTCGTCAAGGCTGTCGCCTTCCTTGTACTTGCGGTTATTCACAAACACAAAACGGCTGCTGCGATCGGCGGCGTAGACATGAATGTCGAGGTGAAAGTCCGGCAGCCGGGCGCGACCGCTAAGGACCAGTTCCTTGTAGCCCGGCAGCTGCTCAGCGGCGGGTTCGGTGATGTTGGTCAGAGTGCGGACCGGAGCGTCGCCGGGTCTGGCAGACTGCAGCGGTTGCTGTGCGACAACAACGGATCCGGGAGTGTTGCGTGGCGCGGCTGTAGCAGCCGGCGGCGCGGCGCCTGCCTCGGAACGCAGCGGCCGCAGGACCCTGCGCGGCGTTGCGGCAACCTCAGCCAGCGGTGTGTCTGCGCCGACACCCTGTAGCGGTGTCGTTGGCAGTGAGGCCGATGCAACCGGCTGCAGTTGCGACGAAGGCGCATCCTCCGCCTGCATCAGGTAAAGCAGCACTGCAGCCAGCAAAGCTACGCTGATAAGGGCGCCGGCAATTGTGCGGGCCGATGGCCGCGCGACAACCGGGGCGGCAATGCCATCGAGCGTTGCTTCTGTGGCGGGCTGCGGCGGCTGGTACCCACGCTGGGTCTCTGCGCGACGCAGGGCATCGAGTATGAAAGACATCAGCGACGCTCCTGCAGTCGCGGTTCATTACTGCCAATCGCATTGTTCAGGGCGATCAGCGTGTGCACGCCGGCCATGCCGTCGGGTGCGAGGCTGCGCGAGCGCTGGAAGCGTCGCACCCGCTGCGCAAGGCTTTCGTCATAAAAACTCGATGCTATTACCGGACCACCCTGCAGCTGTTCCAGCTGCCGACGCAACCAGCCCACACCTTCGCTGCTGATGCCGGGCACCATCAGGCTGTCGGCAACCGGATTGGGGCGCCACACCAGCAGGTATTCGCCAAACCACAATTCACGCACCTGGTTTGCGGCGACCGTGTAGGACTTGCTGCCGAGCATCAGCTGCACATCGTCACCGTTGATTCCCGCCAGCACTACCTGGTGGGTGTTGCCACCGGGCACCACCAGCGAAAGCACTGCCGGACGATCCAGTTGTTGCAACAATGGCCACGAGCCTACCTGGAATTCACAGCGCAGGTTACGTGCACGGATTTGTTCGCAGGGTGGACCCTGACGGCCGTCAAGGTTTACTTGCCACAACCGCAACAGTGAACGCATGGCGGCATCGGTGCCGGTAAGGCTCACGGAGGATTGCAGCAGGTCAGTCAGTTTCCAGCCAGCCGGATTCGGCAATGGCGCGGCATTGGCAACGCTTATTGGTGATGCGTCCAGTTGTCGGCTCAGCCGCAGGCCACGCAGTGGCTCGCTGTCGTCATTTAACGACAACGTGCCGGTCAGCGCGGTAAGACCAGTGGCGGCACCGGGCTGCACGCGCAGATCCGGGAGATTTGGCCGCCCCGGCAAAAGCCATGCGAACAGCAGGATGGCTGCTGCAAGGCCGGCCGCGGCCAGGCCAATCTCCGGCAGCCAGGCGGCAACACGTGACGGCACAGCCTGGCCGCTGACTTCGGCGGCAGCCGCACGCACGATCTGTCGTGATACCAGGGGTTTTTCACTCGTGTAGGCACCGAGCAGGGCGCGGTCACAAATGACATTGATCAGCCTTGGTACACCGCCGGATGCACGATGAACCTCTGCCAGCGCCAACCGGCTGAAAATCGGTCGCCGGGCTCCGGCTACATCCAGCCTGTGCTGCACATACGCGCGGGTTTCCGGCGCCGTCAGGTTGGTGAGGTGATAGCGTCCGGTGATCCGCTGCGCCAGTTGCCGCAGGTCATTTCGCGCCAGCGTCTGGCGCAGTTCAGGTTGCCCGACCAGGATGATCTGCAGCAGCTTTTGTTTACTGGTTTCGAGATTGGTCAGCAGACGCAGTTGCTCGAGCACATCGGCATCGAGGTTTTGCGCCTCGTCGACCAGCAGTACCGTGTGGCGTCCGGCCGCGTGTGCGTCGAGCAGGTGCTTGTTGAGGCTGTCGACCAGTGCCTTGATACTTGCATCCGCCGGTTTGTCGAGGTGCAGCTCATCAAAAATCGTTTCAAGGAATTCGATAGCTGACAGTCGCGGGTTTAGCACTACCGCCAGATCGACGGCGTCTGGCAGCCGCTCCAGCAGGCTGCGGGTCAGCAGGGTCTTGCCAGTCCCGACCTCGCCGGTCAGCTGGATAAACCCGCCACTTTCAGTGACGCCATAAAGCAGGTGTGCCAGGGCCTCGCCGTGGCGATTGCTCAAATACAGGTACTGCGGGTCCGGCGTGATGGCGAACGGTTTTTCCCGCAGCCCGAAATACTGCGTATACATAGGCCGGAATGCTCTGCGGCTCGGACCGGATATTCTACGCGAAATCGCGGCCGTCGCGCCTGCAGGCTGTATTTCCAGCGTTTGCGGCCCTGTGGTCGGCACGCAGGGGCCAGGTAACCCGGGCGGAACCGGCCGTCGGCTCTGTGGCGGGGGCTTCAGCTACGCCGGTTCAGGGCTGTCGACAGCGGTAGCGTGCCGCAGTATCAGCTCTGATCACGCGAACCGCCGCGGCGGATACTTGCCTGGCCAAACCTGTCACGTATGTGGTCGAGGGCCTGATCGAGCTCGCTGGATTCCGGCGCCTTCTGGAACAGGCCAAGCTGGCGCGCCGGCTGCAGCGCCGCAACACCGACACCGAGCAGGCGAAGCTTCTGCCCAGGGTTCTCTGTCAGCCACCTGTCGAGCAGGTCACGTGAAAGCCGGGTAATCACCCCGCTGTCGTTCCCAGGCGGTGCCAGCGCCTGCTGACGGGTACGGGTAACGAACTCGCCCGTCCGGATCTTCACGCTGACTACACCGGCTACCAGTTCCTTGCGGCGCAATGAACCGGCAACGCTCTCGGCAAGCTGCGCAAGCTGTGCAGTCAGCTCGGTGCGATCGCCAATGTCCCAATCAAATGTCTCTTCACTGGAGATCGATTTGCGTTCGCTGTGCGCTTCCACTTCGCGGTCGTCAACACCATTTGCCCGCTGCTGTATACGCACTGCGCTGCGGCCAAAGATGGGTTGCAGCTGGTCGGGTAGCGCCAGGCGCAGCTCACGTATTGTATGGATCCCCAGCTTTGCCAGCCGTTTTGTTGTCTGCGGTCCGATGCCGCTGATAGTCCGCACCGGGAGAGGATCGAGTATCTCATTGACATGCCGGTGCGAAACGATGCAAAGCCCGTCAGGCTTCTCCAGGTCGGAGGCAATTTTTGCAACAAGCTTGTTCGGGCCGATACCGACTGATGCAGCAAGCCCGGTTTCGGCCCGAATCCGTCGCTTGATGTTCATGCCCAGTTCGCTGGCTGTGCGCGACTCACCCAGGCGGGTCAGATCGATGAATGCCTCGTCGAGCGACAGACCCTCGACCAGCGGGCTGAATTCACGAAATACGTCGAAAATCTGCCGCGAAGCCGCACGGTAAACATCCATACGCGGGCGCACGCAAATTGCCTTCGGGCAGCGGCGCAAGGCATCCCGTACCGGCATGGCCGACCGCACGCCAAATTCGCGGATCTCATAACTTGCAGCGGCTACCACGCCACGGTTGCTTGTGCCGCCAACGATAATCGGCTTGTTACGCAACTCCGGGTTGTCGCGCTGCTCCACCGACGCAAAAAAAGCGTCCATGTCCACATGCGCGATTAGACGCGGTGCTGTCACTTCATTCGACCGTGATGGTAATACGCTCGGAGCAGACGGCTGGATCGTGAGGAATGTGCAGGTAGTCTGCAAGGATCAGCTGCAGCGTGTGCCGGCCTGGCTCAAGCTTCAATGTTGTTTCGGTCTGACCACCGCCGAAATGGCGGTGATGTTCATCTGCCGGTATGGGTCGATCCAGCGCCGGTGCTGGTGTGTCGATCAGCAGGTGATGATGCCCGGTGCCGGGACGTTCCACACCGGCTGGTGCGACTCCCATGCCACGCAAGCCGAACACTACGGTGACCGGGCTGGAAACGGAGGCGCCATCGGCGGGAGAAACAATGTAAACAGCCGCGCCTTCAGTGGAAGGTGTGCGCGGCAGTTGCGCCACGGCGATGGCCAACGGCAGCAACAGCAAAAGCGAAATAGCGAGTTTCATGACGACGCCCTCATCAGACAGACAGCGCAGTAAAAGCCGCGACAATGGCGAAAGTTACTGCGAGGCCGATTAAATAGGAGATTCCCAGTGCTATGTATTTTAGCCCGGTTACCAGACGCGACTGGCGGTAGACCCGGCGCATGGCCACGAACAGGTATACCGGAACATATACGGTCGTCGCGGCGATGAACAGGCCGGCAATGAGACCCTGTCCGGGCAACTGTTCCGGCAATCTCGATAACAGCACAGCAGCAGTGAGTATGACGTAGAAAAACGAGTGATAGTGAACAAAAAACAGCAAATGCTCGACGTAGTACCGGCGGGATAAGGGGTACAGCAGCATCATTAGCAGAGCAATCGCCGGCAGAAAGAAAAACATCATGCCGGGAACGTTATCCACCAGGTCGCGCACAAACTGACGGCCACCGCCTTCCGCAGAAATCCGCTGGCAGGCGCGCTGCGCACGCTTCTCCAGATAGGCGCTGACCTGTCCTTCGCCTACTTCAATTTGCAGGCATTGGTCTTTCTTTTCGCCGCCATTGTCATCGTTCTCGTCGTCGGTTTCGTCAACAACTGCCTGGCCGTCATCTGCAGCTGGCGCGGTTTCGGCCTCACTGGTTTCCTGCAGCGCTGTCTCGCTGTTTGTAATCAGGATTTCATCAGAGTCGAAACGCGCGCCAAAAAACACGACAAGAAAGAACAGCAGGCTGGTTACCAGGTACAGCCGCAGCGGCGGCGTGTAATGTACCCGGCGTCCGCGCAGGTATTCGGTGGTAAGCCGGCCGGGATTAAACACAAGCGGCCAAAGCGTTCGCCACACCCGCGAGTCAACTTCGAACAGGTCGCCGACCAGGTCGCGCAACAGTTGCCACAGTGAAATGACCCGGCCCTTGTCACGCTGGCCGCAGTTGGCGCAGTACTGGCCGGTCAAAGGCGTCGCGCAGTTAGTGCATGTTTGTAGCGACAGCGACTTTCCGCGGCGACCCCCGGGCAAGGTAGCGTGAATTTCCCGTGTGGCAGTAAAAGCCGTGCCAAAGCGCTTGATGCCTTTTTCGCGCATTTCGGTCGCATGCTGTTCGAAATAGCGGTCGAGATCGGCCCGGCTGGCGACCCGGTATTGAACAACCCGGGTCGCTCGCACCGGTGGTGAGTCGGGATCATGCTGCCCCGCCTGTGGCTGCAGCACTTCGGCTGAAATAAAGCCGGGGTATGCCAGCATCTCATCGATATGGTCGGCGAGCCAGGCATCGTAAGCCTCGATAATATCTATATCGACGCTTAGTGTTACTTCGTAAATCAGGTTGCCGGATTCGTCATTCACCACAAGCCGCTGATCGTAACGCGTGCCTATTCATGTAGCCGGGACGCTGCTATTCTGCGGCCAACAACAAAACGGAAGCAACCGATGCGTCACTTTTTCGTAGTCTCCGGGCAGGCCGACGACGTGGCGGACGCGGTCGGGCGGCTCGCGAACTACCTGGCCGGTACATACGGCAATCCGGTGACGGAAACACACCGGCTCGGAGAAGGTGACCATTCCCTGACCCTGCTCGTCGCAGGATCCCGTAAAGAGTTGATGCCTGTGGTGTGCGTCGATGACAGCTCAGGCAGCTGGCTGGTCGGAGTTGGTGCTTTGCTCAGTAAGCAGCACTGCGCCGATTTGTCGGGCGGAGCTCTTGCCGACCTCTGCCGGGCACAGCGTCCGCAGGATCATCCTGTGATCGATCAGCTGGACGCAGCGTTTTGTATTGCTGCGGGCGCAGTGCAGACCGGGCATTACCGCGTTGTCACAGACCGCATTGGTACACAGCACGTTTTTGCCGGCGCAATTGGCCAGTGCAGCGTGCTGGCTACCAGCTCACTGGCGCTGGCGCAGGTGTCGCAGCCTGGCTGGAACGAGACTGCCGTTGGTGAGTTCCTCGCTACCGGCAGCAACTATGGCACCCGCACGCTTTTTTGCGGGATCGACAAGCTGCCTGCCGCCAGTGTCGTGAGCATCGGGCCGACCGGAATACAAAGACAGGACAAATACTGGTCGATTGCCGAGTGCGACGAGGGTAGCGACGCACCTGCCGTTGAGCAGATGGCCTCGGCGATTAAGGACACGATTGTTACTGCGACCGATACCCTCGGGCATCCGGTAATCAGCCTGACCGGCGGCCTCGACTCGAGAATCATTTTTGCAGCTGCACTGGAAGCTGGCGTGTCGTTTGATGTGTTTACAACGGGCTCGACACAGAATGCAGACGTTGTAATCGCGCGTGAAATCGCCGCCACCCACGGCATTACTCATCACCATCTGCCGCCTGCAATCAGGACCGGCGCAGATGTGCTGCAGAGATCCCTGTTGCTCAGCGACGGCGGCCAGGATGTCATCGAGTACGCGCGCACGCTGCAATTTCACGAGCAGCTGTGCGGCAAATTCGATTTCAGCATCAACGGCTCCGGTGGTGAGTTTTGCAAGGGGTACTGGTGGGAGTTGTTGTGGCCACGGGTTGGCGCGCGGCAACCGCTCAATATCGCGAAAATAGTTGACCGGCGGTTCCTGGTGCATGACTGGTATGCCGCCCTGCCTGGCACAGATAATCGTGAGAATATTAAGGCCGCACTAATCGAGACGATCCGGCAGGAAAATCGCGACCTGCAGGACAGACCCAACACGATGCAGCTTGATAATGTCTACCTGACGCTGAGGATGCAGCGTTGGCAGGGACGCATTGCATCGGCAACAGGACAGATCTGGCCGACGGTTTCGCCGTTCATGTTTCGCAGGCCGATGGAGATTGCGTTTGCAACGGTGCCAAAAGAACGGTTGCGTAACCGCATGTCACGCCGGCTCAACGAGTATCTCAGCCCGGCGCTGGCGAGGATGCGGATAGATGCGGGTGGACCGGCGCTGCCGCTGCGGCTGCAGACGGCACACCTGTTCTGGCCATCGTTGCTGGCCGCCACCAGAAAGAATTTCGGCAAGGCCGGGCGCAGGTTGTCCGGGGGCGCACACGACATGCCGCAGTCACCACAGAGTCAGCCCGCAGAAAGCTGTGCCGGGCTGGCCGGGTTCAGCCAGGTTGCGGACTGGCGCACGTTAAAGCTCTACGATGCCGCCGCTCTGGCTGCCTTTACAGCGCCCTACCTGGCTGGCGAGCGTCCGCTGGACAAGCCGTTTGGCCGACTGCTTACGCTGGAAATGACGGCGCGTCACGCAGGCATATAAAACGAAGGGGGCCGCAGCCCCCTTCCTGTTGCAAAAACGCGGCCTGGATCAGCCCGCTGTTCCGGTGTCGGTGCCGGTCGCCGGCGGCAGATCTTCGTCACTTCCAGGTGGCGGTGCCACCTTGATGTGCGGTTTGGCCCGGTGCAGCGGTTTTGCCTTGGTGCCAAGTTCGGTGGAGTCAAAGTCGTCGACCGCTACGATCTCCATGACGATCTTGTCCAGCGCTATCAGCTTGTCTGCCTCCGCGCGGGTAATCACCTCGGCGGCAACGGCATCTTCGATTTGTTGGCCGAATGTGCTTTCCTCAACAACGCCATCCTTGATGGCACGACGCAGGCGTTTTTCCACCGGCTCGAGTTCGATGGTCCTGACCATCGCCTCTTCCAGCTGTGCCAGCGGGTTGCTCTCAGGATGCGACAGGAAAGTGTTGCCGATCAGTCGTTCCCGGGTTCGGCTGGGCCGGATGAACAACTCGGCAACACGGCATTCCAGCCGGTCAGACGGCGCGCTGTAACGGCGTCCAAGCGGGAACACTACCAGCCGCAGCGCATTGGCTACCCAGCGATTGGGCAGGTTACGCAACACGCCATGCATCTGCTCCTGCGCCTGGTAAAGCAGGTGGCGGCAGGCCCACTGGACCACCGGCAGGTCGCCGGCAGGTCGCCCCTGGTCCTCGAATCGCTTGAGCACGGCAGAGGCAAGATACATGTAGCTCAGCACGTCACCGAGGCGCGCGGAAAGCATTTCCTTGCGCTTCAGCGCCCCGCCCAGCGTGAGCATCGCAGCATCGGACAGCAGCGCAAAGTTGGCGCTGAACCGGTTGATGTGCTGGTAGAAGATCCGGGTTGGTCCGTCGACCGGGACGCTGGTCATGCGGGACAGTGACAGCCCCATGACCAGTGAGCCAGCCGCGTTGGAAAGCGCATGGCCGATGTGGCGGAACAACAGGTCGTCAAACTGCTCGAGGCCGCGCTCGCGGTTCGGGTCAGCCGCTGCCTGCATTTCTTTCAGCACATACGGATGGCAACGTATCGCGCCCTGGCCGTAAATGATCATGTTGCGGGTAAGAATGTTTGCGCCTTCGACCGTGATGGCGATCGGTGAGCTCTGGTAGCCGCGGCCGGCATAGTTTTTCGGTCCGAGACAGATGGCCTTGCCGCCATGGATATCCATGACATCAATGCTGGTCTGGCGTGCCAGTTCAGTGGCGTGGTACTTGAGGATGGCCGATGGCACACCCGGTGCCACGCCCTGGTCGACGGCGCCGGCAGTCATTACGCGGCCGGCCTCGGTTATATAAGTGCGGCCGGCGATACGCGCAAGAACTTTCTGGATACCGTCAAAACGACCGATCGGCATGTTGAACTGCTGGCGTATGCGGGCATAGGCGCCGGTTGCGGCCAGGCCGGCGCGGGCGCCACCGCTGGTGTTGGATGGCAGTGAAATGCAGCGACCAACGGTGAGCGATTCGACCAGCATGCGCCAGCCTTCGCCCGCCATCTTTGGCCCGCCAATAATGTAGTCAATCGGAACAAATACATTTTCGCCTTCGGTCGGGCCGTTCTGGAACGGCAGGTTCAGCGGGAAGTGACGCCGGCCCGTGGTGACACCGGGCAGGTGCGTCGGTATCAGGGCGCAGGTGATGCCGTAATCTTCGCGTTCGTCATCACCCAGCAGGTTGTCAGGGTCGCTCATCTTGAAAGCCAGCCCGAGCACGGTGGCCACAGGTGCCAGCGTGATGTAACGCTTCTTCCAGTTGAGACGGATGCCAAGGACTTCCTCGCCATTGAACGTGCCGCGCTCTACGACACCCGAGTCGGTGAGGGACGTGGCATCGGAACCGGCGCGTGGGCTGGTCAGGCCAAAGCAGGGTATTTCTTCACCGCGTGCCAGGCGCGGCAGGTAGTAGTCTTTCTGCTCTTCGGTGCCGTAATGCAGTAACAGTTCGGCCGGTCCAAGCGAGTTTGGTACGGCGACAATGGATGCAGCAGTCGCGCTGCGGCTGGCGATTTTTGCCAGAACTTCCGAATGCGCCAGCGCGGAAAACTCCAGGCCGCCATAGCGTTTCGGAATAATCATGGCGAAAAAGCCATTGTCCTTGAGGA
>JABDJB010000040.1 GCA_013003425.1 Gammaproteobacteria bacterium
ATTGACCTGGCAGGTTTTGGCACAACCACGCTGGCCGGTCATGTATTGCGAATCGAACCACCGGCAGGATCAGAGGACTATCACTTTGGTTCGACCGTTGCGCTGGCCGATCTTGACAACAACCTGCGCGCCGAGGTGCTGATAGCGGCTGCGCTGGCGCGCGCCGGGGCACAGCTCGAAGCTGACGGCGCGCCACCCGGCTCTGCGATCAAGAACGGCGGCAACCCTGGTGGCAGTCTGTTCATTTTCTGGGACGACAATTTCCCGGCAGGCGCAACATGGCCGGCCGGGCTGGTGCTGTCGGCGGACGCCCCACCGGCGAGCTTCAGCCGCGTGGATGGCGGCACTGTCAGCGGCACCTTTACCAATCTGCGGCTGGCGGAGGAAATGCTTGGCGGTCTGGACTACGACGGCGACGGCACTGCCGACCTGTTTGTCGGCGATATCCGCGGCAACGGGCGCGGCCGCAGCGAAAGCGGCCTGGGGCATGTATTTTTCGACGCCAGCTCACTGCGCAACCAGGCGTTCAGTATGAACGCGGTGCCGACCGCGATCAGCGTGTCGACCATTCTCGGCATAGCTGCCGGCACAATATCGGCCGATACCTCGCTGCATGGCGATTTTGACGGCGATGGTATCGCCGACCTGGGCATCTCATCACCGCTGGGCAATCCACTCGGCCGCGTACACGCCGGCATCGTGCATGTGCTGTGGGGCCAGCCGGGGCCCTGGCCAGCTATTATTGACCTGCTCGATGGCAGCCGGCCGGCCGGCTTTGCCATTACCGATATCTACGGCGCACGCGGACAAACATCGGGGGCTGACCTCGGCGATACCCTGATGTACAGCGCAGCCGGCGCTGATGTCAATAACGACGGCAAGACCGATCTTGTTATCAATGAGATGCGGGGCAACGGCGTCGCGGCGGGCGCGCTCGACGTCGGCAACCTGATCATCCTGGGGGGTGAGCTGGTTCCGCGCTGACGTCGATCGGCGTTTTCAACCAATCGCCAGGGCCATCTGATGAACTGCCCCCGGCAGGTTCTGCGAGAGCCCAGTCAGGCGCGATGCGCTTTCAGAAACCAGCCGATGGCTCCACGCTCATCTTCAAGCAACGCGAAACTGCCCTCGACCAGTGCGGAGTCCTGTAACTGGCTGACCAGCGTGTCCATGTCTTTTTTGGACCGGGCAGCATTCGTCATGGCATTCAGCCGCAGCGAATAAGCCTTTATCTCCGCCTGCAGATTTGCAACCGCCTGCCGGTAGTCATTCGGATCGACGCGGAGGCGACGATCGACCAGTTCAGTCAGGTAACTTATGACGTAATGGACCACGTCATCATCCGGCGCAGCGGCATACTTTTTCCGGGCGGTGCTGAGACGCGACCTGAAACGGGCTAGGTTCTTGTCGTCCTTGCGCGCACCAGCATAGTCGGCGGTTGACGCGGGCTGCAGTGCACGAGCCAAATCAACCAGCTGGCCTCTGGCGCAGATATCCCGCGCCCGCTTCAGCCGGCCTTGACTGGCCTTGCTGACGGCGCCATCAGTCGCATGAATCAACATGCGGACGCGACCGCCGGGGACCAGCACACGGGAAATTTCATTAATAGTGTCGGCTGTCCTTGAATATTCAAAGCCGAACTGTGAGACCACAACATCCTGGCTGGCGTCAGCCAGTGGCAGGTTTTCGACGGGCGTATCAGCGATGAAGTTGACCCGGCTGACCAGGTCAGGATCGTTATCGGCCACCCGGTCGGGCTGGATTCTGGCAAAGTCCACGCCAGTAATGTCAAAGGACTTGCCATTGTCCCTGGCAGCCTCCGCCGCCAGCAGCGCAACCGCACCGTTGCCGGTCGCCAGGTCAACGATGCGACTATTGTCAGGCAGGCTTGAGAATAAACTCATCCAGTGCTCGCGGATGGAGAATGCCTGACCTGCCAGAAAACAGGTGTCCTTGTGACCGCCCTGCCAGTAGCGGCTCCACGAAGCGGCACGGCTATGCGGTTGAAGTGCTTCGGCCATAACTTGTGCCCAAAAAAAACCACGCTGCCCCGATCGGGACAGCGTGGTTGTTCTGATTCACGCAGGGCCGGTTAAACAGCCCTGCGTGGTTTTCAGATCTTCCTCACTTGCCGCCAAAGTCAGAGCGGAGGCCAAGGTAGAAGTAACGCCCGATGGTGTCGAAGGTCCGCACGTCGGTGTTGTCGTTGAAACCGTCAACTGACAGCGGTGGGTCTTCGTCCAGAGCGTTGTCGATGCCGCCATAAACTATGAGGTTGTCGCTGAAGCTGTAAGAAGCGTACAGGTCCACATAGCTGGCGCTGTCGATGGTGCGCTGGAAGTTGCCAAGGTTATTGACTGCTTCCGGGCTCGAGGGTGTTACGCAGGTCAGGCCCTCATTGACTCCTGGAACCGAAACCGCCATGGCGACTGAATCCCAGCAGCTACCGACGAGGTCAGAACCAAACTCGGTGACTTCGTCGATGAAGCGGAAGTCGGCCTGCACCGTCAGCGGGCCTCTTTCCAGGATGCCGGACAGGGTCCAGCGCAACTCGGCAAAGTGACCATCTTCATCATCACGGAAGTAACCGGCGTGTGGTGTAACTACACCATTTGCCTGGGTCTTGTCGTACTCATTGAGGACGGCACCCTCCCAGCGAATACCGAGCGTACCGATACCGGTTTCGATGCCGCGCCATTCGGCCAGCAGGTCGAAGCCGTTGGTATCGATTGCACCGGCGTTGGTGGTGCGGTTGTCGAGCAGGATCGGCGCACCTTCATTGGGCCCGGGGCCGAAACGGTCGATCTTGTTGCAGAATTCACCGGTTTCAGCGCACTGGGACAGGATCACGCCCGCGCCGACGCCAGTAATGGGATTGTCCAGAGCGATATCCCAGTAGTCCAGGGCAAATGCCGAACCTTCGAGGAAGTCTGGCTGCCAGACGAAGCCGACGGTGAAGGTGTCTGCCTCTTCCGGTTCCACTGTGGGGTTACCGCCCACCAGGGTACGAACCTGCGTAGAGATCTGCGTAAAACCGGCAGCAGGCACACCGTCATTGATGCAATTCTGTGTCGGGTTCGAGGCACAGGGATCACTCACAGACGGGAAGGAAATGCCGGAACCGCCAAACAGTGCACTAATAGTGGGTGCACGGAACGAGGTAGAAGCAGAGCCTCGAATCAACAATCCGTCATTGGGGCGCAGCTGCATACCCGCTTTCCAGTTGTTGGTATCGCCAAAGGTGTCGTAGTCGCTGTAGCGGAAGCCCAGGTCGGCTTCGAGGATGTCGATTATCGGCAAGCGTGCCTCAAAGTAGAGCTCGTCAACCTCGTAGCTGCCCTGGGTGGTGTCGGAAGGCGTACCGGTCACGGCACCCGTTTCGGCCAGCTGGGCGACCAGGGCATCCGGGGTGTACAGGCCGGTTTCCTCGCGACGCACGATGCCACCGGCAATGCCGACGCCACCGCCCGGCAGCTCGAACACGTCCGGCTTGGTGAGGCTCAGGGCATAGACCTTCTGCGTCACCTTGTTGGACTCGTTCTGACGGAACGACGTGTAGTCGACCATCTCCTGCGTGATGCTGTTTTCACCGAACGTGTTCAGCGGCACACAGGCCTGGTCGTCGTCATCCGTGAACGCGCCATCGCCGTCAGTATCGCAGCGAACGACGCCGTCGCCGTCACGCGCGGTCGGACCAACCGCAAGGGCAACCTTGTTCAGGTCGAACAACGGACCGTAGCTGTTGGAGTAATCCACTTCACCGTAGTTAACGTAGGCTTCCCAGATCATGCCGTTGGACAGTTCGCCTTCCAGGCCGGTGACGGTACGTACGGTCTGGATTTCGGTGAAGCCGGTACGCGGTCCATCTTCCACCAGGCGCCGCCGCCAGTCCGAAATATCCATGCCCGTCGGGTTGTACTCATTGTCAGCCGAGTAGGGTGCCGAAAAGCCATAAAAGGCCAGCGGCGCCAGCGGCTGCTCAGCCAGTGCATAGGCGCTTTCACGGTCAATGTACTGGAATTCACCGAACAAACGCGTGCTTTCGAAAATACCGGCGTTTGACAGCGCATCCACCTGGGTGCCGCCCGAAATGTTTGCGATCCAGCGCTCGTTGGGCTGACGCTGGAAGTTGATCGGCGCGTAGTTGTAGGAGTCGGTTGCCGAGCTATACGACTTCAGACCACCTGCCTCGCTGCCACCGGCATAATCCGGGCCGAGCGTCAGGCCATCATACTGGCCCCAGGGTGGAGCAGAAGAACCGCCGTCAACCCACTCACCAAACAGCAGGAACTTCGCCTGCTTGGCCCAGTCGCGGTTACCGGCAACGGTCTCGGATTCTTCGACGCGGGTCAGGCTCATGATGTAGTTGGACTTGTCAGTAGCGTCGCCAAAGGTCACGGACCACTCGTCCTTCTCACCATCAGATTCGCCGGACCGCCCGGTCTGAACGGCGATCGCAACGCCCTGAAAGTCTTTTTTCAGGATAACGTTGACCACGCCGGCAATGGCGTCAGAACCGTAGATGGCGGAGGCGCCGTCCTTCAGCACTTCAACGCGCTCGACCATGGCTATCGGGATGGTATTCAGGTCGACCACGCCGCTGTTGCTGCCGGAAGAGTCCGGCGCGCGGCGACCGTTGATCAGCACCAACGTGCGGGTAGAGCCCAGGCCACGCAGGGAGATGTTCTGCGAACCGGTACCGCCGTTGTTAACGGTAGTGGTCTGGGCACCACCGGCGACCGCCGGGATTTCCCGCAGCATCTGGCCAACCGAGGTGGCTCCACTCTGTAAAATGTTTGAGGTGTCATACACTGAGACCGGGCTCGGACCTGTAAGGTCTTTACGCGGAATCCGTGAACCGGTGACTATCACTTCCTCTTCCGCCATCTGCTCGCTTTGGGCGAGAGCGGTGTTGGCAGCAGTAACACCTATAGCACCAGCATTTACAGCTATTGCAATCTTGATTGCATCAGCAAGCTTCTGCTTTAAGTCTGTGTTCATAATTGTGTCCCGTAAAACATTGCAAGTTTCAGTTCGTTCGTTACCACTCATTGCAAAAGGTAACCATGCCCGCGAGCCACCTGGGCCCATGCGGGATGCGTCATTTTAACGACAACACGCTGCCACAGGGAAATTGTTGCGCAGTAGCAACAGACTGAAAAGGCTATATTTTGCGCGATATTCGCGATCATAACTCCCTGTTTTATATGCTTTGCAAGCTCTCCCACAAACCAGCCTGTAGCACTGGTACAACAAATTATTGCCTGATGCTTTTTTGCCGACAGAGGCACGGATGCGCAAAAACCCGAGCGATTTCAGGGCCTGGCATTGTTCGGCATTACGACGCTGTTTCCGGGCGCAGTCGGGGAATAAAAAAGGGCCGGCAGCGAATGCTGCCGGCCCCCTGTCAGGTCACTAAACTTTCGGTTTTACCGGAAGTCGTGCGAGACGTTGAGGTAGAAACGCGTACCACGCGGATCGTACAGGGCCTGGTCGAAGAACGGCCAGCCGCCTGCAGCCAGCTCGGAGAACGGCGGTTCTTCGTCGAGCAGGTTGATGATACCGGCGCTGATGCTGGTGGCATCACTGAGCTGGTAGGAGCCGCGCAGGCCCAGCTCGAGATAGCTGTCAACACCACGAACTTCACCATCGGGGTTCGGCGTGCAGGAGTTGCTTGCCGTGTCACGACCACCGACCAGATCGTCGGTCTCGCCCA
>JABDJB010000041.1 GCA_013003425.1 Gammaproteobacteria bacterium
ACTCGGCCAGCACCGGGTCGCCAAATTCCAGGTTCTTGCAGGCAACCCACAGTCGATGACTGACCGGGTGCAGTGAAAACAGGTCTTTGGGGCAGGCGTCGACGCAGTCACCGCATGCGGTGCAGAGATCTTCGTCAACGACCGGCAAGCCATCCGCCGACATGCTGATGGCGTCAAAATCACACACTACCTCGCAGTCGCCCAGCCCCAGGCAGCCCCAGAAACACCCCTTGCCACCACCGGCCACCAACGCGGCACCACGACAGGACGACAGCCCTTCGTAGTAAGCATGCATACGGGCAACGTTGGCGCCACCGGCGCATGCCAGACGGGCGACCACTTTTTCGACATTGCCGACCTCCACACTCAGTATTTCGGCGATCGCCGCCTTGCTGTCGGCATCCCCTACCGTGCATTGCGCCGGAGTGGCCGCACCGCTGGCCAGCGCCTCGGCAAAAGCGCGACAACCCGGGTGACCGCAGGCGCCACAATCGGTATGGGGCAACAGCTCGTAGACGGGCTCGATGCGCGGATCGGTCTCCACACGCAGGCGGCTCTGCGCGATGACCAGCGCCAACGCAATCAGAAAGGTCAGTCCACCCAGCGTGGCCACGGCTACGAGCATAGATACGGTCCCCCGCCCGTCCCCGGCAAGGCCTCACAAGCCTGAAATTTAGCACCGGCCACGCCACCCTCCGAATCGTGGATTACCCCTACGAACACCTTGAATTCGCAGGATTTCACGAGCCACCGCGCGGAGGCTGACAGGAACTGCTAGCCTCAGGGAAGATCCGGTGCCATGCGGCAGGTAACGAGGGGGCCTCAACGTGAACAAATACATCGCTGCAATTCTCATTCTGTTTTTACTCGCCAGCAACGCGTGGAGCGGTGAGCAGCTTGCGCTGCCCGGATTGCTGGAGCCGGCGCAGATTGTGCGTGACGCGGAAGGCATCGCACATATACGCGCCGAGAACGACACGGATCTTTACTACCTGCAGGGCTGGGTGCACGCGGAGGACCGCCTGTTCCAGATGGACCTGACCCGGCGTCAGCCCAGCGGAACGCTGGCCGAGCTGTTTGGCCCGGTTGCACTGACCGGCGACGTCGAGGCACGGACGATCGGGTTACGGCGTGCGGCCGTGCGCTCCGCTGCGGCATTGTCAGACAAGACTATTGCAGCACTGGAAGCCTACGCCCGAGGAGTCAATGACTGGGTAATGCAAGGGCCGGGGTTACCGCCGGAGTACGCTGCTGTTGGTTTTCCTGACCGGCAGGACTTCAGGTCGTGGAACGTGATTGACAGCGTCGTGATCGGCAAGGCCATAGCATTCAGCCTGTCGTTCGATCTCGATACGGGCGCGACACAGGATCTTGCGGCCTACGTCGAGGCGCTGGGTCCGGCCGGCGGCATCGTGTTTACCCAGGACGTTTTTCGCTCGCAACCATTCGACTGCGCCGCAACTGTACCGGACGCAACCGGAAAGTTTCCCTTCGATCCGCTGCCGACGCCGCCCAATCCGGAAGCCTGCCCGGGCCTGCCGTCGGTCACAAAAGTAAACGCACCGAATAAGCCCGTAACCAGGACGCAGGAAGCTGGCGAAATGAGCTTTTCCACGCTGGTGGCGCTGGCTGAAGCAGCAGAAAATCGGCTGCGACAATCTGAATTTATTCGCAACGTACTGGATGCCGACGGCACTCTCGGTTCCAATGAGTGGGGTATCGGCAGAGGGCTCGGCGCAAACGGCCGCCCTATCATCGCCAACGATCCACATCTCTCACTTAATACGCCCTCTACTTTCTATCCGATGGGCCTCGAGGCGGCGGGCCTCAACGTGTTTGGCAGCAGCTTCCCCGGCACGGCTTTTATCGTTCTGGGCTACAACAAACATATCCACTGGGGGGCAACCACAAATCCAATGGACGTTACGGATACGTTCGTGGAGTTGCTGGTGTTTGACGACAACGGTCAACCCGCCGGAACTTTATTCCAGGGTGAACTCGAGCCCGTCGAACTGGTACCGGAAGAATTCTTCTTCAATGGCGGAGGCGTCCTTTTCCAGGCAATTCCCGGTGAACTGATACCGGCAGCGACAATTATCGTTCCACGCAGAAACAATGGGCCAATTATTCAGCTGCTTACAGCGCCGACTCCCGGTGCCGTAATTCCGGCTCTGAGCATTCAATACACCGGCTTCAGTGCGACCCGGGAGCTGGATACATTCAGGCTGTGGAACGAGGCCCGCAACCTCAAGCAATTCCGCCGCGGGCTAAGCCATTTCGATTTTGGCTCGCAAAACTGGGTTTATGGCGATAACGCTGGAAATGTCGCTTACTTTGCCAGCGCCGAAATGCCGATTCGGGCAGACCTGAACCAGGGTTTTGTAGCTCCGGGCAGCCTGCCGGATATTTTTCCGCCAGGTTTGCCTATACCGCCGTGGTTCATCCGCGACGGCACCAGCGGCGAACATGAATGGCTGCCGGTCAGTAATCTTCAGACGGGCCAGGCAGTTCCGTATGAAATCCTGCGCCAGGATGAACTTCCGCACACCATCAATCCGCCAGCCGGATGGTTTGTAAACGCCAACAATGACCCGGCCGGGACCGTGCTGGACAACGACCCGCTCAATCAGGCCAGGAAAAGGTCTCGAGGCATCTATTACCTGAACGCCGGTTATGCCGGCGGCTTCCGTGCCGGCACGATCACCAGCCGGATACGCGATTACGTGGCGGAACAGGGCGAACTGAGCCAGGCAGATCTGCAGGACATCCAGGCTGACGTGTCGCTGCTTGATGCCCGGTTCTTCGTGCCATTCATCACCAACGCGTTTGCCAGCGCCTCGCAGGACAACGCACCGGCTCTGCTTGCAGCCTTCGCAGCAGATGCAGATGTGGCCGAAGCCATAGAACGACTGACCGCCTGGAATTTCAATGCACCGACCGGCATCCAGACTGGCTACGATGCGGGCGATCCCGTGGTTGCGGACTGGTCCGAATTACCTGAACCGGACCAGGCTGAAATCGACAGCAGCATCGCCGCAACGATATACAGTGTGTGGCGCGGCCAGGCGGTCCGGCTGATGGTCGACGAGCCGCTGGCCGGCCTGCCTGGACCCGGCAGCACAATGGCGATGACAGCGATGCAACACCTGTTGCGCACCGACGGTGGCACCGGAATCGTCGATTTCTTTGCTGTCCCGGGCCTGGCAGATTTTTCAGACCAGCGCGACTTCAAGCTGCTCGCGGCGCTGCGTTCTGCTTTGGATTTGCTGGCCGGTGATGCTTTTGCTCCGGCATTTGCCAATTCGTCCAACCAGGACGACTACCGCTGGGGCAAACTGCACCGCATCGTTTTCGATCACCCGTTTATCGATGGCGCCAGTGTTCCGGCGCAGCCGCCGGGTGCGTTCCCGCAGCCGGTGCCGGGCCTGGCGGGCTTTCCAACCGACGGTGGCTTCAATGTGGTAGATGCCTCTTCGCACAGCGCGCGTGCCGACAGCGTGAACGATTTCATGTTCGGGGGCGGGCCTGTGCGTCGTTACTCAGCGGAACCGAACAGTGCATTTAGCAGTGGAGCAGCGTCGATCTGGGCTGGCGGCGTAAGCGGCGTTCCTTTCCCCGGCAACCCGTTTTACGCAAACCTGCTTTCCTACTGGCTGGTCAATGAAACAGTGCCACTGGTCCTGCGCGCTCAGGATGCCAGCCCCGGCACAACTACTGATGTTGTGCCTGCGGTGCGCTGACCCGAGGTAGCCGTCGTAAATACTTCCCAGCAAACCGGGACGGCGAAACGATACCGCTTCGCCGTCCCGCTCGGCATCATGCTGCTGTCTTTCCTGCTGTCGTCTGTTCCCGGCGATCAGCCCGACGGCGGCCTGCTCGGTTTTGTCACGCCGCAGGTACAGAACCTGTTACACGTCCCATTGTTCGCGCTACTCGGATGGGCCTGGTGTTGGGCGCTCGACCAGCAATGCCGGGAACTGAAGAAAATTATTTTGCTCGGCGCACTGATCAGCGCCGGCTGGGCGGTGCTTGACGAAATGCACCAGCTTTACGTGCCCGGACGATTCGCCTCGCTGACCGATATCACGCTGAACCTGGTCGGCGTCGTCATCGGCCTTGTGCTGTTTACAAAAATCAGAACCCATGCACGCGGACTTCCGTGATTCGCAGCGGCCCGGCTTGTTATCCCGCGCCGGTATTCAAGCAAGAAATCCGGCCTGCCAGAATGGATGTAATTGGCCACTGCCAATACTGGCCGCTGCGGCCGGAAGTCACTATGCAAAGCGACCTTCAGGCAACACGCAAAGACAGCTCACAGTCTGGACGCAGTCCAGCAATCGGGCGGGCCCGGAAACCAGCCATGCGCCACCTAAACAAACTTGCCAAGACTAATTCAATAGAATATCGCGCAAGTGAACCCTCCGGACCATAGTCCGACATCGGTGGTACCCTCCAGATATGGGGCAGAACGACTCCAAGCCTGACAACGTTGCGGCTGAGGACGCACACCCACCGCGCGCGGACCTTAAAAATGCCGCATCGAACGCAGCTCGCCTTGTGCGCCGTGGAATCGAGTTCGTCGGTGAGCACCCGTTCGCGACCGGTCTGCTGGCACTGCTGAGCTTCGCCGGTCTGGTGCTAACCGTAATCGGGTTCGGGATCGATCGCCAGGAAGCCGACACCACCACCCAGCAGGTCGATGCCGTCAGCAGCCGGATCGAGATGCTGGCATTCACCGACCCGGAGCAGGACCTTTCTCGACTCGTGTTGGCTCACGAGCCACTCACCATCACCGACGCTCAGGGGTACCTGGATCATTACCGCTTCCAGCCGTGGTTGGATCGCGGCAGTTTCAAGACGTTTCTTCTTTACGCCGGTGGTACCGATCCCAGCCCGGGGCCTCGGATGATCCTGTACTTCGCCGGCAAGGGCCTGTGCGCTGTGACTCACTTCAGGGATCTCGATCTGAACTCCGACGCTCAGGAATCTCTGGCAAGCTACCCGACGACCTTCGTTAACTGGTGCTATCACGACCCGGATCTGCCCCGGGAGCTCGAAGCGACCTACACGCCGATCCTGGCTGCAGCCGACTGACTCGCACTGATTTTGAAACGGCCGCGGACGCGCAATTGGGGTTGTTTGTGGCAGCCTGGGCCCGGTTTCTCCCGGAAACCTCACGATTAAACAGGGTCTTAGGCTATTCTCAAGACTGCGATGGCCAGCGACACGAATCAGATGGTTTCGCTACTCGGTGATTTGAGGCGTCGACATGTGTTCCGAGTCGTCGCGTTATACATCGTCGGCGCATGGCTTTTGCTGCAATTCGCCGACGTCATATTCCCCGGTCTCGGTATTCCCGAAACAGCCATTCGCTTTGTAATCATCGGCGTCATCGTCGGTTTTCCGATCGCACTTGTATTTGGCTGGATGTACGAAATCACGCCGCAAGGCATTGTGCGCACGGCGCCACTTTCCGACACCGACCAGGGCCCGGACCTGTCTTTGCGCGGTGCTGACTACGTCATTCTCGGAGCACTCGCCCTGGTTGCAGTCAGCATCACGTACGGACTAATCGTCAAACTGAGCGATGTCGCCGAGATTGAACTCGCCAGCGTAGAACGCATGGCCTTTCCATTGCCGGACAAACCGTCGATTGCCGTTTTGCCATTTGACAACATGAGCGGCGATCCGGATCAGGAATATTTTGTCGACGGCATGACCGAAGACCTGATCACCGACCTTTCCAAGATCTCTGGTTTGTTTGTCATTGCACGGAATTCAGTGTTTACCTACAAAGGCCAACCGGTACTGGTATCGACTGTTGCTGAAGAACTCGGTGTCCGCTTCGTACTCGAGGGCAGCGTGCGCCGTGCCGGCGACACCGTGCGGATTAACGCGCAATTAATCGATGCATTAACGGGTGGTCATGTCTGGGCCGAGCGTTACGATGACGTCACCGATGATGTTTTCGCGTTACAGGATCGTGTAATTGAGAAAATCGTATCGGCACTTAAACTCAACCTTACGCAATCAGAACTGGCAGGCGGTCATGAGACGACCGATCCGGAGGCCCACGATGCATTCCTGCGTGGCTGGGCGCACTACCGGCGCAATTCACCAGAAAGTTTTGCCCAGGCAGTCCCGTATCTTGAGCGAGCAATCGAAATAGACCCCAATTACAGCCGGGCGTATGCAGCGCTTGCGACGGTCTACAGAAAAGTCATGGACAACAACATGAGCACCAGAAATGACGCGTGGGTGGGCTTCCAGAAGCTAAGCTGGACTGAAGTCGGGGAACGCAGAGCGGAAAATCTCCAACATGCATTGAAAAATCCAGGAGCGCTCACTTATCAGGCTTTGGCTTTCGAGTATTCCGTTCGGGGACGCACTGATGAAGCGATCGCCCAAGCTACAAGCGCGATCGAACTGGAGCCAAACAACCCGGTTGGCTACGAGGCCCTGGCCGCCGCACTGATCCAGGGCGGCCGACCTGCTGATGGTGCCGAAGCCATCCAGGAGGCAATGCGGCTGGATCCCCGCTATCCGCATGAGTACCTGTTCTGGCTCGGGCTGGCGCAATTCAACCTGGAACAATTCGAGCAGGCAGCGGAAACACTGGATCGCGCGACGCAGGGCAATCCAGAGGATGGCCGGTCTTTGATTGTGCGTGCTGCGGCCCTTGGCCAGCTCGGTGAAAAAGACAAGGCCATGCTGACGATTGATGCGCTTAATCGGTTAAGTGTCGAGCGCCAGGGGATTCAGGAAGGCGTCGATTCCCTGATGTTCGGTCCCTACACACTTGAAGACGTTGATCTATGGACCTTCAATGTAACTAACGACCGGGCACGTCTGCGTGAAGGGCTGCGGCTGGCAGGCTTGTCAGCCACCGGAGAAGACACAGAAGTCTCACCAACATTTATTCCGGGCGCGTCCTCGATCGATGTAGTCGAGGCCAGGCAGCTGTACGATCGCGGAGTGAAGTTCATAGACACACGCCCCGAAGTCGACTGGAACCGGGGTCATGTGGCTGGTGCGGTTCTGCTCGAGCTGGAAGAGATGTTTACCGAAGAAGCGCTAAGCAACCTGATCGACCGGACCGAAGCGGCCGTGATCTATTGCCACGGCTCCCGCTGCCTGCGCTCATCCAAGGGCACCGAAAAAGCGGTCAAGTGGGGATTTGAGAAGATCTACTATTTTAGAGATGGATTCCCGGCCTGGAAGGCTGCGGGGCATCCGATTGAAACGGATTAAATAAAGGACCATCGCTCGGGCAGGTGCGAACGCCACGAGGCTGTGCCGAGTGGCCGGTAATCTCGAGGACGCACATTAAAAAGCCTCGCGAAGCGAGGCTGAATAAAATGGCGCGTCTGGGTGAGGCGGATCAGAAAAAGCACCGCTTTTTCCCGCCGAACGACCGAGCGCATGCAGGCGCGAGGGCCGGGTCGGAGGGCGCGCCTCCAAAAAAAAACGTCGCTGAAGCGACGT
>JABDJB010000042.1 GCA_013003425.1 Gammaproteobacteria bacterium
ACAGGAACGACTCCCTGATCAGGCTCAGGTCGACCAAATCCACCGTGCAGTTATTAGGGATACCAATATCCGGGTCACAGGCATTACCGATACCATCGCCGTCTGTATCGAGCTGGCTGTTGCCACCCGCATCCGGCACAACGGGGCCATTGGCAATGAAGATGCAGTTGTCATCCAAGTCGGCAATGCCGTCACCATCGCTGTCGATCGGGCAATCGCTGTCGTTCGCATCGACGGTACCGTCGCAGTCGTTGTCCAGGCCGTCACTGCACGACAGTTCATCGGTCAGCTCGGTCGGCTCGCAGGCCGGCACCGAGCAGTCCTGCGGACAGCTCGTCGCGGTTTCCTGCCCTTCGCACAGCCGGTCACCACAGGTAGCCTGTACCCGGGCCGCAACCCTGCAGAAAAGATCGGCGGCGGTATCGATACAACGGTTGTCCTGGTCATCGGTGCCGCAGCCAATCGGGTTATCTCCGCCATTGCCGCAACAGAAATCGGCGCCACCGCCGCTTTGCTCTCCATCGCAATCCGCCGGACAGGTTGTGCAATCTTCACCATCACCGATCTCGCACAAGCCGTTGCCACATGCCGCGCCACTCACCTGGGCACAATCACTGCAGCCAAAACCATCTTCACCCGCTTCGCAGACGCCGTCGCCATCACACTGTGCCGGATCATTGACCATCACAAACTGCCGCATCATCTCGTGATCTTCGTGGTCGAGGATATGGCAGTGATAGGGAAATCTGCCGAGATAATCATCGTAGCGAGCGATCACCCGCACCCGCGTACCGGCAGGTACAGCCACGGTGTCTTTCCACGTATTGGATTCATGTGCGCCGAGCGGCAGCAGGGTGCCACCACTCAATAACGTGCGATCGAGCACCTGGAACGCCACCAGGTGGATGTGCATCGGATGCATGATCGGGCCCGGATTCTCAAACTCCCATATCTCCGTGGCCCCCAACCGGACGAACTCGGACAGGTCATCCCAATGTTCATCACCGGTGGGCACGCCGCCCGGGCCGTCCAGCGTCTGGATCACCCATTCGTTGCCCGCGCAGGGTTCTGCAATGCGTTCCAGCCTGAACCAGCGCGTCACGTCGGCTTCGCCCTCCGGAATGGGTGTCACCGGGCGCAATGTGGCCGGTATCGCATCGGTATGGCCAACCGCCTCAATAACATTGAAACGCATCACGTTGGGAATCCGAGGCGATGTCGTATCGTCATTGCGCAGCACAATTTGCGCGCCGGTTGCGAATGCCGAAAAATCGATCACCACGTCAAACCGTTCGGCCGGCGTGATATCGATATTATCGACAACAATCGGTGCCGAAATCAGCCCGAGATCGGTCCCGATCAGGGTAAACGGAATCGATTGCTCCGGATCAGACAGATTTTCCAGGCGCAGCAGATACTGCCGTGCCTGGGAGCCATTGACGAAGCGGAACCGGTATTTACCTTTTTTCACCTCCAGCGCCGGCCACACTTTGCCATTGACCAGGATCTTGTCGCCAAAAAATGTGTCCTGCACAGCGGTCGGGTAGAGCAGCGAACCGTCCGCGTTGAATTCACGGTCCTGGATAACCGCCGGTATCTCGAACTCGCCTGCCGGCAGCCCGAGACTGTCCTCGAAATCGTCACGCAGCAGGTAGTAGCCTGCCATGCCGCCATAGACATTGAGCCGCGTGATACCCAGCGCATGATCGTGATACCACAGTGTTGCGGGCAACTGGTCGTTGGCATATTCGTATACGTCAGTTTCGCCGGGCATGATGTGATATTCCGGCTGGCCGTCGAAGCGTGCGGGAACATGGCCGCCGTGCAGATGGGTGACGATACGCGGCGAGTCACTGTAGTAATTGGGTCCATGGCTGCATTCATCGACTGCCAGCAGATGCCCGCCAGGCGGCAGATCGTTGACGTAAATGACTTCTATCGGTTCGCCAACCCGCGCTTCGATTGTGAAACTCGGATAGGCGCCGTTGTAAGTCCACAAATCGGTCAGTGGCAGTTCATTGTGCAGCTGCTGTTGCGCTGCCTGCACCGTGATCTGGTACTGCGGCGTGCCGTCCGGCCGGGTTCCGACAGGCGCCAGTACCCCCGGAATCGGCAACGCATCGACAAACGGCTCAAGGCCGCAGTCGACTGCGATATCACTGCACTGGCTGCCCGCTCCCTGCGGCGTGCCGCCAGTCGCTATACACACGTCGGCGGCGACGTTATCGGTACAAGTTTCCTCCAGGTTGCAGCACGCGCCGACCGGTTGCGGGCACATGTTGGGAAAACAGGTGGTATTGGCAGTGTCAGGGGTACCGCCCGCAGCGCCGCAAGCTGCCGTGGTCAGCACCGAGCAGTCGCCGGTATCAAAACAGCATGCGAATGACTCGGCGGCGGCCGGATCGAGGGGACTGGCGGCCGGTATATCCCCGTCGGGAACCGGTTGCGACGATCCATCGGCCATCAGAGCTATGTTGCCGGTTGTGGTCCATCCCGGCTGTGCATCGGCCATGATTTCATCAAGATTGGAATCTCCATTGCCATCGGAATCCATTGCCTCCACAGCCATGAACGCCGCCTCCCAGTTGTTGCCCGACACTGCCTGGCGAACGGCAAAGCCATACGGATTCCACGGTGAACCGCCATTGCTGCTGGTATGACAGACCTGGCAGCGCTCTCCCGTCGCCGACTCCATGATCGACATCGAGTTCGAATCAACCCCGGACGTCCCGCCTGGCCCGTAATAGTCGCTCCAGTCGTTTGCTATGGGATTGCGGGCATCGGCGGCAGTTGCCATCAGCGTAAGACCAAGAAAAATCGCCGCTGCGGATTTTGCGCGTCGACAATATTGCATACACCCCCCAGTCAGCTTTTTTAGCTGTATAACTACTCTTTACCTTATGTGGCTGTGCTGCGGAGGGGCATCGTGAATTACCGAGATGCACGACTGACGCCCGGGCGCGACAGGCCGGCCCGGTGGCTGGCGCTCCTGTTGGGCACAGGATTGCGGGGTGAGAAAGCCCAGCTGCCGGAGTTCCTGCGCACGTTGCGCACACCGGTGGCGCCGGCCGCGGACCTGCTGCAACAGTAAGCGGCAGCGCTGTCGCTAACGCGCGGATGAACAGGCGTTGGGGATACCGCTCGGCCCTGGCGCCGC